>JBEQSW010000487.1:0-22319 GCA_040348565.1 Myxococcales bacterium
CTCATTGCCGAGCTGGGCGGCCGTCTCGGCCTTGCGTTGTTTCCTCGATTTCTTGGGCACTTCAGAGCCTTTGTACCACTGCCGCAGGCTCCATTCGGAAACCCCGAGGTCTGCGGCCACCTGCTTGAAGGACCGGTCGGTCCCCCTCATCAGCGCCACGGCGTCCTGGCGGAATTCTTCGGTATATGTCGGTCGAGTCACACGCATGGGATCCTCCATCGCGTGTCAACGAAACCGGGGGAGGCTCTGCAGCAACGTCGCGGGCTCAACCCCTCCGGCTTTCTCTCGAGGGAAATATTTTTGGTTTTGGTCCTCCAAAAACAAAAATGCGTTCTCGCCTTCCCCGCACGCCTCCCGTCCTCCCGCTGACCACTGGTCTCATTTGTCAGCTGCCCGCCCGCTCAGCCTGGTTTCTGGCGAGGCTTTCGCGAGGACCGGAGCTGCGCTCCCGTGGGTACGTGAGCACCGTACCGGAGCGAAAACGAGCCGGAGTGGACGGAGTCCAGCGTGCTGGACGGAGTCCACGGAGGCCTACGGCCCGAGCCGAAGGCGAGGGAGCGCCGGAGGCGCAGTGAAGCCAGAAGCCAGGATCAGCGGGCGTGGCCACCAGCTGAAATGAGACCAATGATGAGCGTCCTCCCGTCCTCTCTGTGAAATCCCCGAGGCTCTCGACACGACCCGCCTGGGCGGCAGCAGCCCGAAGCGCTCGCGGGGTGGCCTGGCGACGCTACGGGAGTTTCTGCAAGAGATCTGCGGAGCAGCAGCCCCAGAGGTGATCTTCTGGGCTTCGAGGGAAATGTTTTTGGTTTTGGTCCTCCAAAAACAAAAATGCGTTCTCGTCTCTCGCCTTCCTGCCCTTCCCATCTTCCTGTGAAAATCTCGGAGGCTCTGAACAGTTGCAGACCTGCCGTCGGTGGAAGCAGAGATGACTTCGCATGCGAAGTCATTCTGGCGCGAGCGAAGGGCACGGCAGCGCTTACTCGCAACGGCCAGTCCTCCGAATGGCAGCAGCGCGAAGCGGTCGCGAAGTTTGGCCTCGCGACGCTACGGAAGTTTCTGCAAAAGATCTGCGGCGTGGCAGCCCCAGGTAGGATGATTCGCGGAGCTGGGATGGATCGAGCACGGCGGCGCTGACTTCGCCATTCGCGGGGTCTACGGCGGCGTCACCTGGAAAGTGACCGCCGCGCTGCGCACGCCGGCTGACTCGACCTCGAGTCGGTGAACACCAGGGGTGAGGCGCCACGGGTGCCGAAACGGCGGGCCAAGCTCGTTCATCGTGCGGCCGTCGATGACGAAGCGAACGGTGCGACTGCTGGCGGCGGCGGCGAGCACGATCTCTTGGCGGGCAGGGCCGTCGGGATCGACGGCGAAGGTCTGGCCTTCGCGGGGAAATGTCACGCGCGGTGCGCTGTCGGCGCTGGCCTCCGGTGGACAGCTCGGCGATACGTGGACACCTGACAAGGGTCGGCCCGCTTGCTCCGCCCATTCGCGGAATTCCAGCGGGTAGCGCTCCAACGTCCGAGTCGTCGAGCCGCAGCGCGCCGCGGTCTCGCGCCCGAGCGCGCCGACGTACGCCAGCACGTGGATGTCGCAGCTTTCGCTGGGCGCGTGGCCGCGCGCAAAGTGCTCCAGCCGACGGTGCGGGCAGGCGCGGCCCGGCAGCTTGCCGCTGAGCGTGCACACCTCGACCGCGGTCAAGCTCGTGGGATCGAACAGCGGCGCGGGGGTGCGGCCGCGCATGGCGGCTTGCATCAGCTCGTGAAAAGCCGGGCCCGCCGCGGTGATGCCGCTGGCGTCGCGCAGGGGCGTGCCGTCGAAATTGCCGACCCACACTGCGACCGTCACCTCGTGCGTGTAGCCGACGGCCCAATTGTCGCGGTAGCCCTTGGAGGTGCCGGTCTTGGCCGCGACCGGAAACGGCAAATTCAACACCGAATCGCGCCCGAAGCCGGCCGAGCGCGCCGCGTCGTCCGACAAGATGTCGCTCAACAGCGCCGCGTATTCCGCGCGCAGCACGCGCACCGCGGGCGCGGTGGGCTGTAGACGCGGCTCGGCCCCGGGCGCCTCCACCGCCAGCAGCAGCCGCGGTGACAACACCTCGCCGCCGCGAGCGAGCGCCGCGTACGCGCTGGCCAGCTCCAGCAGCGTGACCTCACCATCACCCAGCGCTAGCCCGACGCCGTAGTGCTCCGCGTCTCGGTCGAGCGACGCGAAGCCGAAACGCCGTAGCGTCTCGAGCAATCTCCCCGGGCCGAGCCGCGAAGCCACCGTGAGTGCCGGGAGATTCAGCGAGCTGCCGAGCGCTTGTCGCAACAGCGTGGGGCCGCGAAAATGCTGGTCGTAGTTTTTGGGAGCGAAGCTGCCGCCCGGCACCGAGAAATCGCGCGGCAAATCGGGCAGCAACGTGGCCGGGTCGTAGCCGAGCTGCTCCATCGCCGCCGCGTATAGGAACGGCTTCAAAGCCGAGCCGGGCTGCCGTTTGGCCACCACGCCGTCGTTGGCCCCCGACTTGTCGACGTCGAAGTACGAAGGCGAGCCCACGTAGGCCAAAACCTCGCTCGTTTCGTTGTCCAGCACCAAAAGCGAGATGGCGTCGCCCTCGTGCGCGGTCAGAGTCGGCAAGGCGGCGTTGGCGATGCGCTCGGCTTCACGTTGCAGCTCGGCGTTCAGGCTCGTGCGTAGACTGCGAGTGCGCTGACCGGCTTGCCGAGCGTAGCGTTGGGCCAAGGCAAAGCTCAGGTGCTCGGCTCCGTGCGCGCCGCTCTCGACGTTGACCCGGATCGGCGTGAGCTCGGCCCGCGACAGCTCCGTCGGCGAGATCGAACCGAGCTCCGCCATGCGCTCGAGCACCCGTAGCCGCCGGCGCTCCAACAGCTGCGGGCGGCGCCGCGGATCGTACAACGAAGGGCCGCGTGGGATGGACACGAGCGCGGCCGCTTCCGCCAAATCGAGCGCCGACGCCGGCTTGCCGAAGTAGTGACGACTGGCGGCTTCGATCCCGAACAAGTTGGGGCCGAATTCCACCCGGCTCAGGTACTCTTCCAAGATTCTGCGCTTGGACAGCGACGCTTCGATGCGCAGCGCCAGCGCCATTTCACGCAGCTTGCCGCCTGCGCTGCGTGGCACCGGCTGGAGCGTGCGCGCCAACTGCTGCGTGAGCGTGCTGGCGCCGCTAACCACTTTTCGAGCCACGACAAGCTGCGCAAATGCCCGAGAAACCGCCAGCGGGTCCACCCCCGGATGCCGAAAGAAGCGGCTGTCTTCCGCTGCCACCAACGCGGGAACGACCCACGGCGAAAGCTCACTCAGGTGCACCGGGTTCTCGTTGGCGCCGCTGCCCAGCGCCACCTCGCGCAGGAGCCGTCCGTCGCGGTCCAGCACCAGCACCGTGGTGCGCGCGCCGGGCGCGGACAGCGGTGCTGGCAGCGACATCAGGCAGGCGGCCAGAGCCAGCGCAAGCCAAGGCAACAGCAACAGACCGACGCCACCGAGCAGCCAGCGATAGAGGCGATGCTCGCGGGCCCAAGCGGCCAAGCGGCGTGCGGCGCTCACTTGACGGTCAGCTCCGTGGCACCGGTACGGCCGAAGACCTCCGGCTCGTACATCTCCTCGACGCGGGTGGGTGGCAACACGAAGTGCCCGAGGGTGGTGGCGCGCGCCAAGTACCGGTAGTGCCAAAGCCCGGCCGGCAGATGGTCGACGAAGAACAGCACCCGGTCGTCGCGCACCTCGTTCCGATCGTACGGCGCAAAGAAGCCGGGGGCATCGTCGCTCGTTCCTTCACCGCCGCAGCTGGCGCAGCTGGAGTCGTCGACGACGCCCGCGCTTCTCAGCCAGTCGGCGGTGGTAAACAGCTTGGGGTCGATGGCTTCGAGCCCCGCCGGCAGCGCGTCGTCCAACACCACGTATTCTCGCGGCGCCGGCGTCACCACCGCAAGATCCACGAGCACGAGCTCGCCTGCCGCCAGCTCCCGCGCCACGCCCACCGGCGCGCCCGCTGCCCCTTTTTTCAGCGCTTCCGGGCTCGTGCCGTGCAGGCTCTTTTCCACGAAGAAGCCGGCGTCGAGCGGCGCCTTCGGCAGCTCACGGCGGGCGTAGCGCAAGCGCGCTTCGTAGAACAGCTTGCCGGAGCCGCGCTTCTCGAACAGGAGGGCGGCGTTGCCGTGCTTCAGCAGCTGCGCGAGCGGCACCTCGAAGCGCTGCGACAACGGTTGCCCCTTCTGAAAGCGGCCCGCGCCGGCCCGTTCGCCGCCGAGCGAGAGAGTGGCTTCGAAGTCGGGCGTCTCGGCCTCCGCAACCCGGCGATAGTCGTCCAGCGCCAGCAACGCCCAAGCGCCCTCTTGGGTCGTGCGAAATTTTCCGTCCTTGCGCGAGCCGATCAGCCCTCGTGCCAGCTGGCTCAGCAGCGGATGCTGCCCGCGCGCCGTCAAGGCTCGCAGCACCAGCGCTTGGGTGCGCGCCTCGGAGTCGAACAGCGAGAAATAGTTGCCGCCGGCGTCGTCGACGACCAGCGCGCGGTCGCCGTCGAGGTGCAGCGACGCTTCCAGCTCCCGGGTCAGCTCTTTGGGCACGTCGGAGGCGAGCTTGGCCCCGACGGCCGCGTGCAACAGCAGCGCCTTGCCGAACAGCGGCAGCTCTTTTTGGCGCGTAAACAGGCGATTGATGCCGCCCGCGTCAGGAGCGCCCAGCTCGCTCAGGACGTCGAGCGCGAAAGCCGCGGTGGGCAGCTGCCAAGCTTGATTGAGTGAGGCTTGGCTCAGGCCGCGCAGGTAGTCGCGAGCTCGCTCCAGCGCCGGCTTGGATACCACCAGGCCCGCTCGCGCGGCGCGCGACAGAGCCAAGGTCGCATACGGCGACACCCAGGGCGAAGAAGCGCCCGACTCGGGCCACATCGCGAACCCTCCGTCGCCCTGCTGGCGCGCCAACACCTCCGCTATCGCGAGCTCCGCGCGCCTGCGCGAGTCCGGCGGCAGCTGAAAGCCGAGCGCCTTGGCCAGCTCGCCCAGCGCGACCAGCGGCACGATGCGGCTCGAGAGCTGCTCGGTGCAGCTATACGGATACTCGATCAGGTCGAGCGCCGTTTGATCGATACCGACCAAGGCGGTCGATGACAGCGCGACCGAAAGCTCGCCGGTGTCGTCGCGCACCGCCGACAGCTCGCCGAGTTTTTCGCTCTGAGCGGCGCTGGTTTGGCCGTAGATGGCCGCCGCTTCCGGCGCCATCGGCAAAGCCACTCGCAGGGTCTGATTCACGATGTCGCGCTCGGTGCCGCCCGTCACCTCGAAGCGCAAGCTGGCGGAGCCGGGGTGGTCGGCCGCCACCGGAAAACGCACCTCGAGCGAGCCATTTTCAGGCACATCCAGGTCGCGCACGAGCGCGCCTTTGGAGGTCAGGCCCGTGAGCTGCGCCGTGACCCGCACCTTGCCCGCCGGCATCCCTTTCTTGCTCACGATCACTCCCGCTTCGAAGCTGTCGCCGGCGCGGGCAAAACGCGGCAACGCCGGCCGCGCCATCAGCGGCTTGCTGGTGGTGACGCGCTCCTGCGTGAAGCCATAGCGATCGGCCTGGGTCACCGCGACTGCCATCAGCCGATAGGTGGTGAGCGCTTCGGGCAGCTTGAAGCTGACTTTGGCCTCCCCCCGGGCGTCGGTGATGATGCGCGGATTGAAGTAAGCGGTTTGACGAAAGTCACGCCGTGCTTCGCCTTCGCCACCGCCGCCGCCGTCACGGCCTTTGTCGCGACCGCCCAGCGCTTCGAGCTGGAGATGGCCTTCGGCATCTCGGCTCTCCAGCGTTGCCACCTGTAGAGCGCGCGCCCCCGAGAACGTGAGCAATGGGTCCGGCGTCCGATAGTCGACGAGCGTCAACACGCCTTCGTCCGCAGCGTACAGCGTCACTTCGGTGTTGGGCGCGGCCGCGCCACGCGCGTCTTTTACGCTCAGCTTGACGTCGATGCTCTCGCCGGGCCGAAAATCGCCCTTGTTGGGCGTTACTTTTACCGCCAAGCGACGACTATCCGAGTCGACCAGCAGGTTGGCGTAGCCGACGCGATAACTGCCCGGCTCGAGCGGAGTCGCCTTGCCGGTGCGGCGCGGCAGCAAGTGCACGCCCACGAACGCGTTCGGCATCAGCTCTTCCGTTACCGGAATTTCGAAGCTGGGCGCGGTGCCTCGCAACACGCGATGGTACGAGTGGTAGATGCCAGAGCGCTCGACCGTGATCAACGCCTCCGCTTCCTTGTACGGAGACTTGAGCATCACGCGCGCGCGTTGACCGACGGCGTAAGACTTCTTGTCCAGCACCAAGGTCACGCTGCGACGCTCGCTGTCCTGCCAGGTCGGCTCTCCCGCCCCCGCCGCATAAATGGCAAGGGCCGACTCGGCCAGGTTGCCGTGCTCGTCCTTGGCCCGCGCCACGATCAAGTAGTAGCCGGCAGCGGGCACGTCGAGGGGGCAGCTGGCGAGAGCGCCGTTGCTGGTCGCCACCTCGCAGCGCGCCACTTGGCGATCGACGGTCTTGCTCACGCCGCGGTAGTCGCCGCCCGCGCTCTCCCGCGCGTAGGTGTAGCGTCGCTCCACGAGCTCGAGCGTTACGTGGCTCGCGGTGACGCGGCGCCCGTCGGGGGTGAAGGTCGCAACCTGGGGCCGAATGGCCGCCGGCGCCTCCACGAAGCCGGATTGCTCGGTTTTCAGGCCGATGTAGAAGGACGCCGGATGCACGAGCGCGCTGCCCGAGCTGGCCACGCTGCGGCGCGACACGTCGGTCACCTCCGCGTCGACGCGCAGCATCTCGGTGCCGCGCTGGCCCGGCAAGTCGAGCTTCTCCGACCAGGCGATGCGCCCCTGCTCGTCGAGCTTGCGGGTCTCGCGGCGCAGCTCTCCGGCCGGCGATGTCTCGGCCAGGTCATCGTGATACACGGCTGCGTTCGTGACGAAGTCGTCGGCGCCGGGCACCTCGAACCACGTGGGCTGGCGCGACACGCTCAAGGTCGTCGAAAGGCCGGCCGCGGCCGCGCCGAACAGGTAGTCGGCCTTCACTTCGAGCTTGGCGCTCTGGCCGCGCAAGTACGCCGGCCTATCGGTGCTGGCCAGCACCTTCAGCTCGACCGGGCGATATTCGGCGACCTCCAACGGCTGCTGCAGAAAGCGCTCTTGCCCGAGACCGGAAGCGGTTGCGTAGTAAGTGCCCAGCTCGGCGCCCAGCGGCACGCGGAGCTTCGCCGCGAAAGTGCCGTAGCTCGTCAGCAGCACCGACTGGGTCGCGACCTCGTCACCGTTCGGCGAGCGCAGTGAGACCGTGAGCGGCTTCTCACCGGGAAGGGCGTTGCCGGTAGCGCTTTCGCGGCGAACGATGCCTTTCAGCTGCAGCTCGTCCCCGGGACGGTACAGGCCGCGATCGCTGAACAGCACGCCATACGGGTGCAGCTCGCCCGAAAAGTCGGTCGGCACCTCCAACCGGTAGCCTTCCAGGTACTCGGACACCGGCGCAAAGGCGCTGTCTTGCCCGCGCCGCGCGACCAAGATAGCGCGCGCCTCGGGGCTATCGCTTTGCAGGTTGGGCGCAAAATCGCCGGCCGGGATGTGCGCGATGCCGTCGGAGTCGGTGGAGTAAGACCGCTCGGGGCGCCCCGGCATGACCAACGCCACTGCCGCCCCGGAGACGGGGGCGTTGCTCACGCGGTCCGTCACCCAGACCAACGAGCCGAAGCGTGACAGCTTGGCGGTGATGCCCAAATCCGAAAGGTTGAGCACCTTCATGTCGACGGGCGCGTTCCAATCGTCTTTGTCGGGTGTGTAGCGGGCACCGATGGCGAGCGCGCCGCGACCGCTCGACCCGAGCACCTTGGCCGCGTCCACGCTGAGCTTGGCGATCTGGTTTTTGGCGGCGCGCGGGCTGACGCGCAGCACCTGGGTCTTGTCGAAGCCCGACAGCCAAGCAATGTCCTTCAAGTTGCCGGGGCCGGGTCGCTGCGCCTCGCGCCAAGCCAGCAAATCTTGCGGCGAGAGCGCCGCCGTGAGCAGCTCGAACGAGGGCACGTTGCGCGAAGCCACCGGCACGCTGAGCGGACGACCCGCGAAATTGCGCCCCACCGCACCGATGTCCACCCGCGGGTGGTGGTCAGCAAAGCGAAACGTGGCGCTGACTGGCCCGCTCAACGACTGCCCGAATTCGTCGACTACGCCGGCGTCGATCTGCAAGCGGTAGCTTTGCCCGGCCTGGTAGTGGCCGGCCAGATCTACGTAGCTGGTCGCAGCGTCCCCTTCCCCCAGCCCGAGCCTCAATCCGACGTCGGGCGTCACGTGTACCTTCCCGGCGAGGCTGCGCGGCTTGACGCCGTTGTTGAAGCTGAGCGCCACCGACGAATCGGCTTCGCACGGCGCGTTGTCGTTTCGACGCGCACAGCTGACTTCTCGCAATGCCAGCGGGTCGAACGTGCGAAACGTCACCTGGCGCTCCGCGTCGGCTGGCAAAGGGCCCTCCGTGCCGCGCAAGTTGGCGCCCAAGGTGAGCACGACCGCGCTGTGCGCCGTCAGCAGACGCTTGGGTCGCACGATTGACGCCAAGCGATCTTTAGGGTCGGGCGCGACGTCGAACGGAACCGTCACGAAGCCGCGCCCGGCGTTGACTTCCAGCTTGGCGGCGGCGCGCAGCGCGGTCGGCGACACGGCTTGGTCGAGCACGACGTGAAGCGCCGTATCGAGGGGTAAACCTTGCTCACCGTCGCTCGGCGTCGAACTTTGCAGCGACGGTCGCCGGGTCTCGAAGGCAAAGCGATACGGCTCCGCTAATCGCGTGCCGTCGACCGCCTGCAGCCCGGCCGGCACCTCGATGGTGAAGGCGGTCGCCAGCGGCAGGCGCCGCTCGGGCGTGAACACGGCGGCGCGTGAGCCCACCCAACGAAAGCTGCCCGGCACCGCGGGCGTGAGGCGAAACGGTGGCGTCTGCTCCGCGCCCGCCACAACGCCTAACGGATGCACCGGCCGGTCGAAGACGACGTTCACCTCCGTGACCAGCCCCACGCGCCCTTCCGGCGAGCTGAACGCCACTTTGAGAGGACCGGTCGGCTTGTCCGAGCTCGCCCGCTCGCCGCCGGGGGCGAGCGGGCCGCCGGGAGCCGGCGTGGCCCGGGTCAGCCCCTGCGCACAAGCCACGAAAAGTCCAAGCCCCACGCCCACGAGGAGCGACCAACGAATGGCGATCACGAGCCGGAGTCAGCAATGGGCGTGCCGGCGCGGCAAGTGGCGGTTGCCCCTGCTATCATCGAGGCCTCGTGGAGCGCCTGTGGAACGCCAGACACGCGAGCTGCGGGCAGCGGGCCACGCTGGGCGCGCTCGTTTTGCTGCTGCTCGGTACGCTGGCGCTCGACGCGCACGCCGAATCATTCGTGCGCAGGCTGGCCGAGCGCGCGCTCGAGCGCGGCCTCGCCCAAGAAGCTCGCGGAGACATCGCCCAAGCTCTCACCAGCTACGACGAAGCCGTCCGGACCGATTCGACGCTGGGCGCCGCTGCCATGCGGCTGGGCGGCCTGCGCGAGCGCATGGGCGACCGCGACGAAGCCGAGCTGTTGTACACGCACGCCCTGTCCGCCCCCGAAACCAGCGCCGACGCTTACTACGCGCGCGCACTGCTGCGAAACGGCGCTCAGCGGCGCGCCGAAGCCGTGGCCGACTTGGCAGAATCGGTGGCGCTCTCGCCCGTACCGGCGCGCCTGCGCGTGCTGGGCGGCTGGTACGTCGAGGCGCGCCTGTGGCCGGCCGCGCTGGCAATTTGGCGAGCGCTCGCGGCCGACGCCGATGCGAACGGCAGCGAAGCCGAACGCCGCGAAGCTCGACTCACGGTCACGGCGCTGTCGTGGCTCGCCGGCGACACCGATCCGGTGTTGGCCGGATACGACGCCCACGACTGGGCTCGGCGCTCACTCGCGCGCGCCGCTCGCCCGGCTCGTTCCGCCCTGCGCGAAGCTCAAGGCGTGCGAAAGCTCACGCCCTGATCGTCGGACGCCAGGATCGGATACACGTCGCTGCCTTTGACCGCGCCGCTGAACAGCAGCAACCGGTCGCCCAACGAAACCAGGCGCGACGGCGCGCGCCGCGCCAACCCCAGCTCCGGATACTCGGCGGCGTCGAAGGCCACGACCGGCGGGGTGAAGGTTCGGCCTTCGTCGCGGCTCGAGACCACGCGCACCACGCCGTCTTGCGCGCTGCTGAGCACGACGGTGCCCTTCAGCTTGGCCACGTCCACGCCACTAGGCGGCGCCGCCAAAATGCTCGGCGGCAGCGGCAGCTCGCCGCAGCGCCCGCCGAACGGGCACAGCCTCAAGTGCAGCCGTTCGCGATCCGCAGTCAGGACCACCAGGCTCCGTTCGTCGCAGCCGCTGCCCAGCAAGCGCTCGTTGATGGACGAAAGCTCACTGGTTTGCGGCTCGCTGCCTTCGAGGCTGAACAGCACTTGCTGCGCGCTACCGTCCTCGCGCGGGGTGAGTCGATACACGCGACGACCGTCGAGGCTGGCGCACCGCTCGGCGTGCTGCTCGAACACGTCGCCCCGGCGCGCCAACGGCCGAAAGGTGACGCCGCGATCGGCAGTGACGAACAACGCCGTATCGGAGCCCGCGCCCAGCGCCAGCCCGAAGCCGTTACCCTCACGCCACACGTTGCGGTAGATGCCGCTCTTGGCCGGCAGCCCGCGCCCGAGCGCCGGCCGGGGCGGTGGCGGCACGTGCGCGGCTTCCACCGCGCCGAGCGACGGCTTCATCAGCTGGGTGTAGCCACCGCGCGCGAACGGCCAGGCGTTGGCAAACGTCTGGGCCAGAGGCGCGGCGGACACGCCCAGCTCGGCCAAAGCCACGCCCCGACCGCTGTATTCGCGAAACTCGGCGGCGGTCAGGTTGTGCAGCCGCTCAACGTCCACGCTGCCGGTCACGCTCAAAGCCAACTTGGCGCAGCGGTGAAAGGGGCGGTCGGTCGGTCCCGACGCGATCAAGCGTCGCCGGACCAGATGTTGAAAGTCGCTGTCGCGATCGCGGATCAGGGTCGGCCCGGTCGGACCAACCATGCACAGACCGTAGTCAGCGGTCGCGACGGTCGCGTCGTGCAGCCGGAACGCCGACTGCATGCGCGGGTAGCCGCTCCAAAGTCCCAAGGCGACGAGCGCCAGGATCAAAACGAAGCGCAGCTTGAGCGGAGGCGCGGGAACGGTGCGTGCTGCCGGCGCGGGAGCCGAGGCCGAGGCCGAGGCCGAAATGTACATGAGCCCCCTGAAACTATTCAGTTTCAGAGGGCTCGGCCAAGTTAGGCGGTAGGATTCAGCGCGCTCACGCCATCGTGCGCGGCAGCTCGTCCGTCTTCAGACGCTTGCGGCGACGACGAGCGGCTTCGCTCATCTTCTTGCGGCGCTTGACCGACGGCTTCATGTAGTGCCGACGGCGCTTCAGCTCGCGCAGGATGCCTTCACCCGCCATCTTGCGCTTGAGGTGCTTGATGGCTCGCTCGATACCCTTGTCGCCAACCTGGACTTCAAGGGGTTTGCACTGAACGGATTCGCTAGGATTCGCCAAGGGACGGGGGATATGGCAGAGCGCCCTCAGGATTGCAAGCTTCTCTCGGGGGATTCTGCTAATTCGCGGAGGCCTAAATGACCGACGACCAATCTCGAGGAGCTCGTAGTCGCCCTACCGGGGTGAAGGCCCCCCACGGCGCCACAGAGCTTGAAATCAGCTGGGCCGACGGCCACCGCTCGCGTTTACCCCACGAAATCCTGCGCGGTTACTGCCCTTGCGCCGGCTGCCAAGGCCATTCAGGCATGATTCAGTTCCAAGAAGGCGGCAATACCGAGCTTCGGAACCTGGAGCAGGTCGGCAACTACGCCCTCGGCCTCGGTTGGGGCGACGCCCACGACACGGGTATTTATTCGTTTCGATACCTGCGCGCCCTGGGCGACCTGCTGGAGGCCCAGGGGCCCGACGCGGTGAAAGCCATGGGCACGCTGCCGCGCATTTAGCTGGCGCGTCGAGTCGCCCCCCGCGTGCGCCGGGCGGCTCCGGCGCGTTGTTGCTGGCGCCGCTCGCGCGTATCGTCGATGCATGAAGCCCGCGGTGGGGACGGTCTCGTCGGTGATGCTGGTGCTCGTGCTGGCCGCGAGCGGGTGCGCCAGGACGGAAACCAATGGCAAGACCGAGCCGTCGACCGGCGAGGACGTTGGCGGCAGCGCCGGCACGGGCGGCGGCGACCCGGTCGAGCTTCCGCCCGATCCGACCTGCGTCGCGGGCACCAGCTGCATGTGCGAAAGCGGTGAGATCGGTCAGACGCATTGTGGTGACGGCATCGGCTGCGATTGCACGGCGTGCCCACCGTACTCGCCCCCCGACCCTCCTCCATTCAATTTACGCCTGGCTGCCACGTCGAATAGCGCTGGGCGCCGAGCTCATTCGCTTTTCCGCCCACCCGCCGTAAGGTCCGGCCTCCCGTGGCGCGCGTCTACGTCATCACCACCTCGTACCCCACCCACCCGGGCGATGCGCAGGGGCACTTCGTGGCCGCGGAGGTGCGGAGGTTGGGCGAGTCGTCTCACGTCACGGTGCTGGCTCCGGGGCGGAGTCGCGCCCCGCTGGCCGACGAGCAAGTCGTGAGCCTGGGCGGCGGAGAGGCTTTCGGATTTCCGGGGGTGCTGGCGCGCCTGCGCCAGAAGCCTTGGCGCATCGGCGGCGCGGCGGAGTTCGTGGCGGGCGCGCGGCGCTGGCTCGAACACGCCCCCACGCCCGACCGTTTGATTGCGCACTTCTTGCTGCCCTGCGGGGTGCCGATCGCCACGCGCAGTCTGCGCACCCGCTCCACGGCGCTCGAAGTCGTGGTGCACGGCAGTGACGCCCGGCTGTTCGCCGCGCTTCCGTTGGTCCGAGCCACGCTCGGCAAGGAGCTGGTGCGGGCGAAAGCGAACCTGCGCTTCGTGTCGAGCGAGCTACAGAGCTTGGTGCTCGGTAGCGTGCCGCTCGAGCAGCGACGCATCTTGCAAGCGCGTTCGCGTGTCGAGCCGTGCGCGATCGACGTCGACGGCGCGCCGTCGCGCGAATCTGCACGAGAAAGCGTGGGCATTCTTCCGAGCTCGCGCGTCGCCGTCATCGTCGCGCGACTGGTAGCGAGTAAACGGGTCGACGTGGCGCTGGAAGCCTGCCGGCGGATCCGCAACCTGCAAACCATCGTGGTCGGAGACGGCCCGGAGCGAACGGCGTTGGCGCGACGCTTTCCCGAGGCAAGATTCGTGGGCCACGTAGAAAGGCCCCTGGCGCTGACCTACCTATCCGCCGCCGACGTTCTGGTCTCGGCTTCGTTGCTGGAGGGCGCGCCCACCGTCGTGCGGGAAGCCCGAGCGCTCGGCACGTCGGTCGTTTGCCTCGCCGCCGGCGACCTGGCCAGCTGGGCCAAGCGCGATCAGGGCATTCACGTGGTCGGCCCTGACGCGCCCGTATACTATCGGGGCGGTCATGGCGCGTCGCGATAACGCACTCTTTCGGGCGTGGGAATTCGCCTCCAACGGTGATGACTCGGCCCTCGATGGCGTTGCCAGGCTCGCTCAGGGCCCGCACGCCGCCGCGAACAGCCCTTGCGAGTCGCGCGGCTCGCAGACCCCAGCCGTGCAGGTGAAGCCCGGGTGGCAAACGTCGCCGACCGCCGTGCAGGGCTGCCCTTTCAGCTGAACGCGCCCGCAGACGGTGGACGTCCCGTCACAACTAGCCTCCCCAGAAGAGCAGATGCAGCGCGTGCCCGCGACGCAATCCGCGTACGCGCTGCAGTGCTGACCTTGGCTGACTTTGGCCGCGCACAGCGGGGGCGATTGGGTCGCGTCGCAGCGCGCCGCCGCGTCGCAAGCCACGAGCGCCGGCAGCGACGTGCTCGGGTCGAGCAAACAAGGCTGGCCAACCGATGGCCGCTTTTTACAGACGCCGGCCGCGTTGCCGGGCCGATCGCAGCTCAACGGCTCGAGGCAGTAGCCGGCTTCACCCGTGACCCCGTCGAACCCACACGGCATCCCCTCACCGGGAAAAGCCTTACAAATGAGGGTGTCGATGTCGCAATAAGATTTGCCGCCTCCGCAGCTGTGCGTGTCCGCGCACGGCATCCCGAGCGTCGGGTATTCGGCACATTTCGAGCTGGCAGCGTCGCAGCGCAAACCCGATTGACAGTACATCCCGGCGACGTCCGAGCAAGGCTGCCCCAACGCTAGCCCGGACGGGGCGCTCGACCTCCTCGCGCATTTGTCCCCGTTGCACACGAGCAGCCCCATACAGAGCTCACCATTGGCGCATGACTCGCCTTCGTGAGAGGAAGGCACGCAGGTGCCGCAGCCCGAGCCGCCTCCGCAAGACAGCGACGCGCACTGCGAAGAGAAAACGCACGGCGCGCCCAGCGCCACCGTGCCAGGCGTCACGCAATCAGGCAACGTGCCAAGCTCGATCTGCTCGCAGGGCAGCTTTTGGTAGGCTTGGGCGCACGCTTGCAGCGTCGCCACGGTGCGCGTCGCGCCGGCCGAGAACACCAAATCGGGGCAGGCGTTCGAGACCCTCAGGCAGTCGCCGCCGGTCGAACCGGAGCATTCATCCTGGCGGCCACACACCGCCAGCACGTACGCGATGCACGCTTCGGTCTTGCTGTCGCCCAGCGTGAAGCCACCCACGCCAGCGCTGGAGCCGCCCGCGCCGGCGCCACCCCTGCTGGCGCCACCCGAACCGTTCGCTCCGCCCGACGCCGCGCCGCTGGCCGAGCTAGCACCGGACGCCCCCGCCCCGCTGCCGCCCGACGCTTGCTGGTGCGCACCGCCAGTAGCCTCAGGCCCCGACGACGCGGTGCTCCCGCAAGCGAGCAGGAAAAGCCCTGCGAGCGAAGCCGCAAACCCAAAGACCCCTGCCCTGCCGTGCGTCATCTGACGGCTAGATTAGACGCCGAAGCCCAGCCGCGATTCAAGCCGCCGCCCATTTCCCTTGGGAAAGGGCCTTTCCGTTCTATCAGATGAACGCCAGGTGCTCGGGCGGCGCGCCCTTGGGATTGCGCAGTTGAACCAAGCCTTTGACGTGGGCGTCGAGCGTCTCGTTCACCTTGTGCTGCAAGCACAAAGAACCGCACATCACCTGCGCGTTGAAGCTGGGACCCGCGAGATAGTTCATCACTTCCCAGTAGCGGTCACTCGACCACATCTCTTTGAAGCCAGTCTCGCAGATGTTGCCAATGTGAAACTTCTTGTAGCGCTCGTTGAACAGCATGCCGCAGGGCGCGACCAAGCCGGAGCCCGAGATCTGAATCATGAACGGCGCGCCATAGCAGCGTTGGTAGCTGCGCTGGCCCTTGGCCTAGATCTTCGACCACTTGACCGCGACGCGGTAGCTTTCGTCCGACAGGGCCTCGGCCCGACGCAGCTTTTCGTACAGCGCCTCGTACTTGTCGTATTCCACGCCCAAATCACCGTCCTCGTTGTCGGAGCAGTGTTTGAGCACCAGGTAGTCGGGGCGGAGCTCCTTGCCCAGCTGAGCCAACGGCAAAATCTGATCTTCGTAGCTGGGCATGACCACCATCTGCAGGCCCAGCGTGACGGGCAGCTTGTCGCGCTGTTTGATGGCGACCATGTCCTTCACGTTTTGGCACACACGGTCGAACCACTCTTCGCGCACGCCCATGATTTCGCTGTAGCGCTTGCGTTCCCCGGCCGAGATATTGATGCGCAGGTAGGTCAGGTGCGGCAGAATTTCTTCGGCCTTCATGCGGGTGATGGCAAGACCATTGGTACCGACGGCCATCGACAACCCGAGCGAGTGCCCGTGCTTGATGGCGTCCACGAATGCGGGCGAAAGCGTGCTCTCGCCGTCGGACACGAAGCTGATGCCCTTCACGCCAATTTCGGCGCAATCGTCCAAAAAGCGCAAGATGACGTCGCGGGTAAGCACCTTGCGATCGTTCTCTTGCAGCATGGCGTAGCAGTACTCGCAGGCGTAGTTGCAGGCGCGGGTCAGCGCCATGTCGATGGTGATGGGCGCGATGCGCTCACCGCGCTGCCACGCTTCCACCCGCTCCATGTGCCAAGGAATCTTGGTACCGTCCAAGATCAGCTGGGTGTGGTCGGTCATGCCAGTCATCAGGGGGTCTCCACTAGCGCCAGGCGCCGCAATTGGTTCTTGTCCTTGAGCTCCTGGACGTAGACTTCCAGTCGCGGGTCCACGCGCGCTTGAAGCTCGCGCTCCAAGGCCATGACCAAACGGGGTTGGTCGAGCTTCTTCCAGGCCTCGCTGAGGCCGAGCTCGACGCGCACGTCGTAGCGAATCGACGCCACCGAGGCGTCGCTCGCTTCGAGCCCGAAGCTCGGCAGAACCTGGGCCAAAGCCGCCTCGAGCCGCTGCTTGCGCTGTTCCAGGGTGGCCGCGAGCCAATCCGGGCGGGGGCGATCGTCGTATTGGCCGCGCGTGACGTCGAAGCCCGAAAGCCTGCGGTAGCTGGCCAGCGCGCCGCGCAGCAATTCCTCCACCAGCGCAAAGTGCGGGTGAACGGCGCGCGGCAGCACGATGCCGTTGAGCGGGCGCGACGAAGTCGGACGCAACCGATGCTCGAGCCGCAAAGCGCCGTGGTAGGCGGCTTCCAGCAGCGGTAGCCCCGTCACCAGCCGGCACAGCTCTGCCAGCAGCAGCTGCCGGACCTGATCCGGAGCCTGGCCCTCGGCGCTGACGATCAGGTGGTCGCGGTCGGAAATCGCAAGCTCCAGCGTGCAGCCATCGTGCGAAAAGCTGAGCGCGACGCCGGGTCCGTCCAGCTCGGCCTTACCCGGCTCCGCCACCGCCGCCAGTTGTCGCAGCCGCCGCTCGTAGGCGTCGAAGCTCACGGCGGCGGGTCGAGCCGGACCGGCGTTGGCTTCCGCAGCCGCTTGCCGTTCGAGCGCTGGCAGGGCTTTGCGTTCGGGAGCCGTCGCCGACGGCGACGCCAGCGGAGCCGCACCGAGCCCCGACACCTCGAACAGCAGCGCCGCGCCACGCCGTTCGACCCGTACTTGGCCGAAAGCCTGACCCAGCTCGGTCAGCTCAGTCTCGCTCAGCTGCCGGGCGGTGTTGTCGCCGAGCTGGAGACAGATGGAACCGCGACCCAAGCTGGCGGCCGAATCGAGCAGATTGCGCAGGCTGACGGCTACGTTCTCGTCCGGCACCCACAGCTCGAGCCCCTTCACCTTGGCGGAAAAGCCTCGCAACGTGTCGACCAGCGACTGCGAATAGTCAGCGTACAAGGCGTCGTAGTCGATGACTTCGGCGTCGAACGGAACGAGGGCGGCGGCGTTGCTCATGCGAAAAATTCCCGAATGTTGAGGGCGACGTGCTCCACGTCCTCGGGGCTCAAGAATTGATGCACCGGCAACGACAAGATGCGCTGCGCCTGACGTTCGGCTACCGGAAACGACCCCGGGCCGTAGCCGAGCGAGCGCGCCGCCGGCTGGAGGTGGATGGGAATCTTGTAGTGAATGGCGGTACCGATACCGCGCTTCAGAAGGAACGCCTGCAGCTCGTCACGGCGCTCGACCTGGATCACGAAGGTGTGAAAGACGTTGTGCTCTTCCGGGCGACACGGCGGCAGAAAGACTTGCGGCAGGTCGGCCAGCAGTCGCCGGTAGGCGTGCGCGTTGCGACGGCGCGCTTCGGTCACGCCGTCAAGCCGCGGCAGCCGCTCGAGCAGCACCGCGGCTTGGACGCTATCGAGCCGCGAAACCACGCCCCACTCCAGCGCCGTTTCGCGATCCACCAGCCCGTTGCTGCGCATGCGCCGTAGGCGTTGCGCCAGCGCCTCGTCGTTGGACAGGATGAAACCGGCGTCGCCGGCAGCGTTCAGGTTCTTGAGCGGGTGGCAGGAAAAGCAGCCCAAATCACCGAAGGTACCGGCGGCGCGCCCCTGCAAGCGCGCGTCGATGGCCTGAGCCGCGTCTTCGACCACGGACAAGCCATGCCGCCGCGCGATCTCCAAGAGCTCGGGCATGTGGGCGGTGCGACCGCTGAGGTGGACCGGCAAAATGGCGCGAGTGCGCGCGGTGACGGCGGCTTCGACCTGCGATGGATCGATGTTCTGATCCGGCAGCACGTCGGCAAACACCGGTTTGGCCCCAACGTGCACGATGGCCGAAGCGGTGGCGATGAAAGAGTTGGGCGCGGTGATGACTTCGTCGCCAGGGCCGATGCCCAGCGCCCGCAGGGACAAGATCAGCGCGTCGGTGCCGGAGCCGACCGCAATGCAGGCCTTGGCGCCGAGCCGCTCGGCCAGCTTGCTCTCCAGCTCGCCCACTTCCGGGCCGGCGACCCACTGTCCGCTGGCCAAAGTGCGCTCGAGGCGCGCCAGTAGGGTGGCGGATTCTGCGGCAAATTGCTGCCCGAGCGCCACATACGGCACCTGGCGCGGCACCTCGCTCAGCACCCGAGCGGGCACCGGCTCGGTAGTGACCGCGGCCGAGCTCGCCATCAGCGGGCGGCTCCGTAGAATTCGCGCACCGTTTCGATCACGAAGTCTTGTTCTTCGCGGCTCAGGTGCTGGTCGCACGGAAAGCTGAGCACGTTGGCGGCCTGGGCGTCGGCGACGGGAAAGTCACCCTGCCGGTAGCCCAGGTGCCGCAAGCCTTCTTGGCGGTAGAGCGGAATGGGGTAATGCACTTTGCACTCGATGCCGCGCGACAAGCAGTGCTGCTGGAGACCGTCGCGATCTTGGGCGTGCACCATGTACAGGTGATAGACGGTGCGCCGGTCGCTGTAGCGCGGCGGCAGCGAGAGCTGCGAAATGGCGCCCAAGTGCTTGTCGTAGTAGGCCGCGCGCTCGATGCGGCCCTGGGTGATGGTCTCGGCGCTGTCTATGAGCCAATTGCCGACCACTGCTTGCAGCGTATCGAGCCGCGAGTTGTAGCCGAACATCGCGATTTCATCGCGATTCTTGAGGCCATGGTTGCGCAGCAGCCGGAGCTTGTCGGCGAACTCGCCGTCGCTGGTCACGATCACGCCGCCGTCGCCCCAGACGTTCAGGTTCTTGAGCGGGTGCAGCGAGAACCCGCCCGCAATGCCATAGGTACCGGCGCGCTTGCCGCCCATGTCGGCCAAGATTGCTTGGCAGGCGTCCTCCACGATCGGTAGACCATGCCTCTGTGCAATGGCTTGCAGGCGCGGCATGTCCGTCATGTAACCGGTGAAGTGCACCGGCATGATGGCGCGGGTGGCCTTGGTGATGGCCCGCTCCACCTGCGACACGTCCATGCAGAAGTCTGGGCCGCAGTCGACGAACACCGGTCGTGCGCCCACCTCGTTGATGGCGCCGGCAGTAGCGATGAACGTATTGGCGGTGGTGATGACCTCGTCGCCGTGGCCTACACCCAACGCCTTCAGCGGCAGCTTCAGCGCGTCGGTGCCGGAGCCGACGCCAATGGCGTGCTCGGCGCCAATCAGCTTCGCGAACTTGCCTTCGAACTTGGTCAGCTCGGCGCCCAGCGTAAAATCACCGGTCTTGACGAAGGCGCGAATTTGCTCGAGCAGCTCGTCAATCTGGCCAAATTGCTGAGAAAGGTAGGAGTAGCGAACTTTCATGGGATTTTCCGCGGGTTCAGAAGGGCCCTTTGAAGGCGGGATGAGGAATGTCGCAAGGCAAGCGGTCGCGCTCGGCCGACAGCTCTTCATGGACGGCCAGCAGCGCCGGCTCCGAAAGGCCCACGCTGCGGCCGATTGCCTCGGCAATCTTCGGCGAACGTGGGTAGTAGCGCTCGGCCAAAGCCGGCGAGCTGGGCGTCGGGTGCGCCGGCAAGCCGACGCGCTCCGGAGCGCTCTTCAAATCGGACCAGCACTCTCGCGTGATGCGCGCGCAGATTTCGGCGCCGACACCGAAGTCGACGTAGCCGGTGTCGAGCACCAGCAGGCGCCCCGTACGGCGCACCGACTCGGCGATGATTTCGTGCTTCAGCGGGCTCACCACGCGAAGATCGATCAGCTCGACCTCGCAGCCCTGCTTGGCCAGCGCCTCGGCGGCTTGCATGGCCTCCAGCGTCATGTAGGAGCTGGCCACGACCGTGACGTGCTGGCCGTCGCGCACGCGCCGCGGCCCATCCAGCGTCTCGACCGGCATGACCTCCGGCACATGACCGGTGGCGTAGTGCACCCAGCGATGCTCGATGAAAACGACTGGATTTTCGTCGGCAATCGCCGCCAAAAGCAGCCGTTTGGCGTCTGCCGCGCCCGACGGCATGACCACCTTGAGCCCTGGCAAGTAGGCGAACAGCGCCTCCAGGCTTTGCGAGTGAGCCGGCCCCTGCCCCCAACCGCGACCGACGATCAACCGCACCACCAGCGGCACGCGGTGCTGCCCGTTGGAAACGTAGTGCAGCTTGGCGGCGTTGTTCGCCAGCTGCTCCAAAGCCAGCAGCGCGAACTCCACCCGCTGGTGGATCACGATCGGGCGCGTTCCGAGGAGCGCAGCCCCGACGGCCATGCCGGTGAAGCCGTTCTCGGCCAGCGGCATTTCCAAACAGCGACCCGCGCCGAACTCTTTGACGAGGCCAGCGGTAGTGCCGAAGATAGCCTTGGGGTCGTTGACGCCCTCGCCCAGCACCATCACGCGCCGATCGGCGCGCATGGCTTGAACGGTGGCTTCGTGGATGGCGGCGGCGGCGCTGATGATGCGCGGAGCGCCCTCCGCGTCCACGGCCGGTGGCGGCGCGCTCACCGCGCGCAGTGCGGGCGCGGCGTACACCCGCTCCGCCACGCTCGATTTGGCGGGAAACGGCGCGCTTTTCGCGAGCGTGAAGGCTTGATCGATTTCGGCGCGGAGCGTGCGCTCGAGCTCCGCGTCGTGCTCGGGCCCGAAGCCATGCTCGGACAGCTCTTTGCGCAAACGTGCGATCGGACAGCGGGCTTCGAAGCGGGCAAGCTCACCCGCGGGCCGGTAGCCCAGATCGTCGTCGTAGCTCGGCCCGCAATGCTCGCGGTAGCGGTAGGTATCGACCACGACCATGGTCGGGCCCCCGCCGGTGCGCGCGCGCTCGGCCGCCGCTTGGCTCACGCGGTGCACGGCCAAAACGTCGTTGCCGTCGGCTTCCAGGACCGGCATGTCGTGGGCCAGACCGAGCTGCGCGAGCGGACGCGCCGGCTGCCGCTCGTGGAGCTGCGTGTAAACCGAATACAGGTTGTTCTCGACGAAAAACACCACCGGTAGCGCGTGCACCTTGGCCAGGTTGGCGGCTTCGTGGAACACGCCTTCTTCCAAGGCGCCGTCGCCCAAGAACACCACGCACACCTGCGCTTGCCCGGTTTGCTTGAAATGCAGGGCTGCGCCAACGCCGAGCGCGATCGAGCTGCCGACGATGGGCACGCTGCACAAAACCCCGGCCGCGTCGTCAAACAGGTGCATGGAGCCGCCGCGGCCGCCGCAGCAGCCGGTCGCTCGCCCATAAATTTCCGCCAACATGGCGTTCAGGTCGCCACCCTTGGCCAGGTAGTGGCCGTGGCAGCGGTGGGTGCTCACCACCTGGTCGGCGGGCGTGAGCGAAAGGCAAGCGCCGACGGCCGCCGCCTCTTGTCCGATCGACAAGTGCACCGGGCAGCGCATCTCTTGCTCGGCGTAGCGCTCGGCCACGCGCTCTTCGATGCGGCGAATGCGCAGCATGCTGCCGTACGCACGCAACAGGAGCTCGGGCGCCTCGAGCGCGCCGCTCGCCACTGCCAGCTCGGGGGCGGCGACGCTATTGGGCATGAGTCTCCTGCATGCGCTTGATGTTGAAATAGAGCGGATTGGTCAGCGGCTCGCTGATGCGACCGGCGTCGAAGGCCGCCTTCAGGTCCAGCACCGCGCGCTCCACGCTGCGCTTGGGCTCGAAGCCGAGCTTCTTCCGGATTTTCTCGGAAGAGACGTGATACGAGCGCGGGTCATTGGTCGGCACGACCTCGATCGGGACGTTGCCGCCCACGCAGCGCTGCACGATTTGCGCAATTTGCAGCACGGTGTGGTTCTCGCTGCCAGCGTTGAAGATCTCCCCGTCGATGCGCTCGGCGGGCTCGGCCAACAGCTGCAGGTACAAGTCGACCATGTCGTCGACGTGAATGTTCGGCCGCATCTGCTCGCCGCCGGTCACGCGAATCTTGCCGTTGTTGACGGCGTGGTTGGTCAAAATGTTCACGACCAGATCGAGCCGCAGCCGCTTGGCGTAGCCGCACACCGTCGAAGGGCGGACGCTGACGGTCGTGAAACCGGGTGCGCGCTCTTCGGCCAGAATCTGCTCGCACAGCGCCTTGAACTTCGAGTAATCGGTCAGCGGCTCCAGCGGCAGCTCTTCGGTCACGT
>JBEQSW010000429.1:0-5291 GCA_040348565.1 Myxococcales bacterium
CCAGCGGCGCCCGCCGTGGTCGAGGTCGTCGCGGCCGTTGCGCCCCCGCCCATTCCCGCCGAGCCGACGCCGCCCCCGCCAGCCCTAGCCGTTGCCGAAGCGCTCGCGCAGGCCGAAGCGCTCGCGCCCGAGGACGTCGCGCCGGACTCGGCCGATCGCATTCCGGTCGAAGAGCTGTCGCGCGAAGAATCGCCTTCGTTGCCGCCGGAAGAGCTGACACCGGCGATGCCGCCGCCCGCCCCTTCGGGACGCCCGGACGCCAAGGCCGAAGTCAAACCGCAGCCTCCGCCTCCGCCGAAACGCCCCGCGCCGGCAGCCGAGCCCGCCGCCGCCACTCCGGCCGAGGCCCGCGAAATCGCTTCGCCCGAGACCGAAAAGAAGAAGACGAAGCAGAAGCGTCCCTGGTGGGAAGAGCTGTTCAGCGAAGACTTCGTGCGCGCCAATTGGAAGGTTAGCGACGAGCAGATCAAGCGCGAGGTCACCTTCGTCGAAGAGAGCTTGGGCGTGGCGCCCGGCGGCATCGTGCTCGATTTGGGCTGCGGCTCCGGCCAGCACGCGGTGGAGCTGGCGAGCCGCGGTTACGGTGTCGTCGGCTACGACTTGTCGCTGTACCAGCTGGCGCTGGCTGCCGACATTGCCCAAGAGCGCTCGCAGAAAATCAATTTCTTGCAGGGCGACATGCGCGAGATGGCGTTCGAAGAGATGTTCGACGGCATCTTCTGCTGGAACACCACGTTCGGCTATTTCGAAGAGGACAAGAACTTCTCGGTGGCTGAACGCGCCTTCCGCGCTCTGCGTCCCGGCGGCATGCTGCTGGTCGACGTCATCAACCGCGACTTCGTGGCTGCCCATACGCCCAGCTCGGTCTGGTTCGAAGGTGATTCGTGCGTGTGCATGGACGATGCGGTCATCGACTATTTCACCAGCCGCCTGCGCGTGAAGCGCTCGGTCATCCTCGACGACGGCCGCACGCGTGAATGCACGTACTCGGTGCGCCTCTATTCCTTTCACGAGCTCGGGAAGCTGCTGCACGAAGTCGGCTTCCGCGTCACCGAAGTGAGCGGCCACCCCGCGACGCCCGGCGTCTTCCTCGGCCAGGCCTCGCCCCGCATCCTGATGCTCGCGCAACGGCCTTAGGGTTTTGTTCTCCTCCGTGCCTTGCGCAGAGCGCCTCGCGATCCTCGTGAGCTGGAGCGCGATCGGCGCTCGGCCTCGCCGAGTTTCGTTCACTCCGGTTTTCCGTGGATGATCGTGATCTGCTCTCGCCAAGGTCGGGTGAGGGCGATCAGGCTCGCGCTTTGCGCGAGCGCGCGCCATAGCAGAGCGCTCCGCTTTGCCGTCTGTACGGCACGCGACGCCGCACGCCACGAAGCGACGCCGTCTTCGTCCCCAAAATTGGCGCCCATTCCACCTTCCGACCTTTCGATCTTCCTGTGAAAAAATCTGGGTCCGTGTAGCGGCTGCTATTTGGCGAGCTCAGCGAGGGCGGCGGCTCCGACCGTAGCTGGCTGTGGGTTACCGGCGTGCGACGCTCGGCTTCAGTCGCACGCGACCTTCAGGCCGCCGCTCTCTTCACGGCACTTGCAACTGGACCCCAGAACGCGCGTGACACAGCCGCAGGTGGGTTTGTCGGCGCACTCCGCTAGCCAGCTGCACGCGCCGCCGCCCGCTCGCTCGTCGCAATACCAACCCACCGGACAGATGCCGCTGCCGCACTTGCTGCAGGTGCCGTCGTCGCAACCCGGGCCGTTGGCGCTTTCGCTCGACGCGGCGCTGTCGCTCGGTGCGTCGTCTTCGTCTCGGTCTCGGCGCCTATCGCCTTTGTGACTCTTGCTCGGCGCGTCGGGCGCGCTGGCCGCGTCATCTCCGGCGGACTTGGGCCCCTCGGCGGACGCTGCGCCACCACCGCACTGGGGCAGCAACAACAGGGCCAAGCAGCAGAGGAAGAGGCGCATTCTAGCTTCGGTATACGTCCCGTAAGTGTGGGGGTACAAGAGGATGGTGGATCTGGCTGACGCCGTGCGGGACCTGCTGCCTGGGCTTCCCGCGAGCGCCCGCGGAGTGGACCGAGCGGCGGGGTCGCGCGATGCGTGGCCGCGCCACTTGATAGAGGAGGCGAGCGCGCCCCAGACGGCCGCGGAGCCCGCGCTCGTGGTGTGGCCGGAGCGGCCCGAGCAAGTGGAGGCGTTGGTCGACCTGGCCCGCCGCGAAGGCGCAAGCCTGGTTCCCTACGGAGCCGGCAGTGGCGTGTGCGGCGGCGTGCGCCCCGGCCAGCGTGCCATCGTGGTCGACACCAAGCGCCTCACCGCCATGCGCGTGCTTGCCGAAGAGGGCGTCGTGGAAGTGCAAGCGGGCGTGTTGGGGGTGGATCTAGAAGCCGCGCTCGAGCGTCGAGGCGTCACGGTCGGGCATTTCCCGTCCAGCATCTTGTGCTCCACCATCGGTGGCTGGCTGGCGGCGCGCGGCGCCGGGCAGTGCTCGAGTCGCTACGGCAAGATCGAAGACATGGTTTGGAGCGCCGATTGTGTGCTCGGCACCGGTGACGCGGTACGTTTTACTCGCCGCCTCGGCGGCCCCAATCCGCTCGAGCTGCTGATCGGCTCGGAGGGCACCTTGGGGCTCATCACTAGCGCACGGCTGCGCCTGCACCCGCAGCCGGCGCGGCGCACCTTCTCGGCCTTTCGTATGCCCAGCTTCGACGCGGGAGCCGACGGGATGCGCACGCTGATGCAAGCCGGACTGCGACCGGCCGTGATGCGTTTGTACGACCCGATCGATTCCTACCTGCTCAGTCGCGGCAAAGTCGCCGACGAGCACGGCCGTGAGCCCGAGCCGCGTCGCTCGGGGATGCCCAGCGGGTTTTGGTTGCGCCAGGCGCTGAGCACGCCGCGTCTGCTGAACCGCGCCATCGCCGGCTTCGAGCGCTTCGTGAGCGGCTCGGCCACGCTGATCTTGATGTTCGAAGGGGCGCCCGACGAAGCCGAACGAGACGTGCGCGACGCCGAACGACTGCTGCGCACGCTCGGCGGTCAAAGCTTGGGCGAAGCGCCCGCCCGCGCGTGGTTGGCGCACCGCTACGCCGTGAGCTACCGGCAATCCAAAGTCTTTCAGCAGGGCGCCTTCAACGACACGCTCGAGGTCGCGGCGCCCTGGGCGCGCTTGGCGCACGTCTACGCGGCGGTGCGCAAGGCCGCCGGCGCCTACGCCCTCGTTCTCGCTCACCTGTCGCACGCGTATCCGGACGGCTGCAGCATCTACTTCACGCTCGTGGCCACGCGCGCGGGCGAGCCGCTTTTGCGCTACGACGCATTGATCGACGCGGCGCTGGGCGCAGCGCTGGCGGAGGGCGCCACGCTCAGCCACCACCACGGCGTCGGCAGCAGCAAAGCGCATTGGCTCGACGCCGAGCTGGGCGGCGGGTTGGCAACGCTGCGCCGCTTGCGCCGCGCCTGGGATCCGGAGCAGCTGTTGAACCCGAGCACGTTGGAACCGCTGCGCGACACGCCCCCCGTACGGCCGCGCGAGCCGTTGCCGGGCGTCGACGCGCTGTCGGGCATCGCGACCTTTCGCGGCAGCACGCCGCTCCACGAGATCGAAAGCGCGGCGCGAGCCAAGGGCTGGAGCTTGGGCCTGTTGGGGCCGCCCACGAAGCGGACGCTCGGTGGCTTCATCGACGCGGGGTTGCCTGGCATGCCGGAGCCGTTTGCGGATCCGGTGCGCGGCAGCGTTTGCGGGTTGGAAGCGCGCGGCGCGGTGGCCCAGTTTCGCTTGTTGGCCGCACCCCGGCGCGCCACCGGGCCAAACCTGACGGCGTTGTGCGTGGGCGCGCACGGCCAAATTGCACAGGTCGAAAGCGCGTCGTTGGCGTTGGTGCGCGTGGGGGCCGCTGTCGCGAACGCACCCGAAGCCAGCTCGCCGCCGCTGTCCACGGCCGAGAGCGCGGCCTGGCAGCGCGTGGTCAGGGCGTTTCAGAAAAGCTGAACCCACGCCGTGGCTCGCCGCGGCGATCGATGAAAGGTAAAGAAGCCTCAACGGCCGCGCAAGCGCGAAAGCGCGCGCCGATCGGCCTTGGTGGGACGCCCCGCGCCCCGTTCACGCACCGCCAAGCGCTCCTCTTTGGGAGGTGGCGGCGGAGAGTGATCGTCGTACAGCAGCTGGGCCAAGGCCGCCGAAAGGCGCTTTTCCGCAAGCCCCTTGACCGAGAACACGATGGTGCCGCGCGGCGCGAAGGCGCGCACTTCGTCGCCGATTTTGACCAGGTGGCTCGGCTTGGCGTGGACGTCGTTGATGCGCACGTGACCGGCCTCGCAAGCGGCCTGAGCCAACGTGCGAGACTTGAAGACCCGCGTCGCGGTGAGCCAGCGGTCAATCCTAACTTGCGCCGTGACTTCGCCCATGAACCGTGGGGCAACTTAAGCATGGCCGACGCAGCCGCCGCAAATCCGTGCGCCGGCTGCCGGGGCATGATTGCATGGGCGGGCCATGATCGCCGAGGGCTCGCGCAGCGCCGGTCGCTTGTTTCGCGCCAGCGCGTTGCTCGTGCCGCTGGCGCTGGCTTGCTATTGGCTGTGGACTCGACCCGGGCGCACGCCGTCGCGCTTCGACGACGAGCTCGACCGGGCGCTTTCGCCCGTCATGTCGCAGAGCGACTTGCGGGGCCCAGTGGGGGCCCTTACTTCGAGTCAGGCGCGGCTGGTGGCTCGCGATCTGGCGCAGCGTAGCATTCCGTATCTGGGCGCGCGGGACCTCGAGCTGTGGGCGGCGACGCGAGCCCGCGTGGCCCGCCACTCCCCGCCTGCCTGCACCCACCTTTGGAAGGGCGGCGACGAGGCTTTCTTGGGGCCGGCGGTCGCCGAGCTGGGGCCCGAAGCGCTCGAGGCCTACGTGCAAATGTTGGCGCGCGCGCTGGCGCTGCGCCTCGAGCAGGCCCGCGCCGAGCACGGGCTCGCTCCGCGATCCTCGTCGACCGCCCTCGAGCGTGGTTTCGCTACCATCGCCGAGCAGCTGCCGCCGGAGCAGCGCTCGCGCTTCGAAGCCGACGTCAAGCGACGCGACGTCGGCGACGCGCGCGCTTGCGAGTTGTTCTTGGCGCTGGCCGACGGCGCCGAGAAGCTCGAGCCGGGGCTGCGAAGCGACTTTTATCGCGCGCTGGCCGACGCACTGGAAGTTCCGCGCGGCAAACCCTAGGAGGCTGGTGTTTTTCAAAGACCAACCTCCTAGCCTTGTCCTGGGGGAGGAGGCACGCGCCTCCTCCCCTCGAAAAGCAAAGCTTTTCGAGCCTCCCCTCCACG
>JBEQSW010000473.1:0-9726 GCA_040348565.1 Myxococcales bacterium
CGAACTCGAGCGCGTCTTTCAGGCCGAGCGCCAGCTGGGGCTCGTCCTCGACGACTAAGATGGTCTTTTTGGCGTCCATGCGGCGGGCGACCGCAGTTTACTACGGCACGCCCGCCTTGTGGCTGCGCGGACTTGCTTAGAGCGCGGCGCCCAAGCAGGCCACCAACGCGATGGCGCCGGGAGCCGGCGTGTCACCGACGAAGCGCAGGAGGCGCTTGCTGTCCGCCGAGCAGTCTTTCACCAGGTCCGGATTGCCGACGTTCGGCTCGTTGGGCGCGGCGTTGACGTAGCAGTAGCCGGGCGTGGTGGGCGGGCTGGAGTCGTTCTGGCACATGCCAAGCTCCGTACCCTTGAGCTGCAGCAGCTCGCAGGTGCAGTAGTCCGCGCACTTCGTCTGGCCGGTCTTGTCACCGCAGCTCTCGCCCTGCTTCAGCTTGGTCAGCACGGCTTCACGCAACACGTCGGTCGTGTCGACGCGGTTCGGATTGGTGGCGCACGAGCAGGCCGCGCCATTTTGCGGCAGCACGGCTTCGATGACCTTGCACGGCACTTGTCCGGTCTCGAGCCCGTCGGTCACTTGATTCGTCGTGTTCGGAGCCAAGGGACGCGGCAGGCACTTGCCCTTCAGGGCTTCCTTGAGGCGATCGATGATGGCCTTCACAGCCGGGTTGTAGCCGTAATCGGCCTTGGTCTTGTCGTCGGCAATCTTCGGGCAAATGGAGGCGACGATGGAGTTGTCTTTGAACTCCTTCAACACCTGCAAGTGGCGCGTGCCCGGATAGGCCTTGGCGTAGCTCTGGGTGAGGCCGCCGGCACCGCCGCAGAGCGGACGGTTGTAGACTTGGTCTTCCGCGAAGCAGTCGCAGCCCTTGTCCGCGTCGAACGCCGCCTGATCACAGAGCAAGGGCGTTCCGAGCTTGAAGATACAAGCGTACTGCAAGTCGCGGTTACCCATGTTGGCCTGCTCGTGGCCGTTGATGGGATTGGCCAAGGTGGTCGAGGTCGACGGCGCGATGGCGTCGCCCGTGATCGGGTTGGCGCCCGAGCGCTCGCCCGGCTGCTCGATCATCAGCGGATCGGTCGGCGGGATGGGAGCGTCGTAGGTGCCAACGTTGGTGGTGCCCAAGATGGTGGCCCAACGGCCCTGCGCCTCGAGCTCCGCTTCCGTCAAGTAGCGGAGACCGGCGCCGGTAAGGCTGTCGGCGTCAGCGATGTCTTGCCAAGGCACGCCGATGATTCCCGCCAAGAACACGAGGCCCTGGTCGCGTGGGGTCTTGCCATCTGCGGCTGCGAAGAGCGGATTACCGACCGGCTGGTTGGCGCGATTCAGGATGACGCGAGAGCGTAGCCCCTCGGAATACCGCGCCGTCGGGTAGAGCAGCTCGAAGCCGAAGCGGCGCTTCTGCTGCCAGCAGCGGAGGTTCAGGTCGTCGTCACCAGCGGCGAGGGTTTGACCCTTGACGCACTCGGCGTCCGCTTTGATGTCGGGGCAGCCAGCATTTGGCTTGGTCTCGGCGCAGGACTGACAACATTTGTCGTTCGGGTTGTTGGCGCACTGCGACGTCGAGCGGTACATGGGCGCCGCACGCGCGATCAGCCAGCCGTAGCCCTCGTCTTGAATCGAGCAGTCGTTCTCGTCGGAGAGCATGACGATGGCGACGAGCGAGTCGGGACGGAGGAAATTTCGGCGCTGCTCCAAGACCGTCCCGTCCGTGTCTTGTACGACGGCCGTCGAAGAGCCCATCGGCACCGCGACCGTGCCTGCCGGCTCGGGATCGATCAGGAAGCGATACCAAGCTTCGAGCGAAGCTTCGTAGCCGCAGCCGTGCTCACCGGCGCTCTTCACCATGGCGGTGAACTTGTCGCCGAACGCGTTGGCATCCGAGTCGCCCGCCGGGGTGTACTTGGGCGGCTTGGTCGTGTCCCACTTGAGGAAGCCGTTGCCGTCGTACGGCGTCAGGCCCGTGCGCAAAGCGCCGAGCAAGTGAGCGTGGTCGTTGTCCTCAGCGGAGACGCAGACGTCCTTGGCGCCGGCTGCACCGTGCGAGCCCAAGCTCGACGTGATGACGCCGACGTGAATGTCCTTGATAGGATTGAACTCGGGCGAGCCTTGGGCGCATTTGCCGTTAGCGTCGGCGTTGCCGCCGGAGGGAATGCCGTCCTTCTCCTGCGCAGCGCTGCAGTTGTCAGCCTTGGTGCAGGCGCGCACGCAGATGGGCGTCACCAGCCGTTGCACCAGCAACGGAACTGCGTCGGCCAAGATGGCTTGCTTGTCAGCCATCGAGATCGAGTTGTCGATCATGAAGAGGAGGTCGATCTTGTCGACGGCCGTCTGCCGAATTTCGTCGACGTAGATGTTGCTGGTCTTCGGCACCGCGGGGGCGACGGGGCGATCTAGGCAGCCCGCCGTGAGGGCAGCGCCGCCGACCGCGACGGCCAGCCCTGCGAGGCCGGCTCGCAGCAACGTCCAGGCGCTGCGCTTGGACTGGCTCGACTTACTCTTCAGCATCATTGGAAGAACTCCTTGCGTGGACCGAAAACCGTCAGGTGCGCCTGAGGCAGGCTACCCGCGAGATAGAGCTTGGGGGGTGCGGCGCCGAGCACCTGGGGAGGTGTGGCGGAGCGGGAGGTTAAAGGGCCGCGAGCCGACTTGTCAACGCTGCGAAACCGCAGGAACAAAGGGCGAACGGACCAGTACACGGCCCCAACCCGGAGCAACCACTATGCCATCACTGGAAGGCCGAGATCCTGCTGAAACGGCCGGCTGGCTGTCAACGTTGTTGGCAGACCAGCCGAGGCCCCGTCAACCCAGTAGCGAACCTCTATTTCAGCGACGCCCCCAGGCAGGCGATGAAGGTCGTGGCACCGGGGGTCGGGGTGTTGGCCCCCACGAAGCGGATGAGCCGACGGCTGGTCGGGTCGCAGCTGGCGACCAGGGCTGGGTTGCCTTGTGGAGGGTCACCGTATGGATCCACGTAGCAGTACCCCGGAATGTCAGACCCGGCCTCCTTATCGAGGCAGTCCTTCAGCGCCTGACCCTCGGATTGCGCCAGCTCACACATGCAGAAGGAGGACGCGGAGCAGCTGGGCGTGCCCGGCACCCCACAGTTTTGGCGCTCCCTCAATTGCTGCAGCACCAACCGTTGCTCGTCGGCAGACGCGGGCCGGCGGCTCGCGGCGTTGCAGTTGCAGATGCCCTGGGACTCCGCCGCCTCCACGACGGCGCAGGGCAACTTGCCGCCTTCCGCCGGATCGACCGCCAGCGGCCGCGGGAGACAACGCCCGGCCAACGCCACCTTCAGCCGATCGACGACGGCGTCGACCGCCGGCTCGTAACCGTAACCCGGCTCGCCGTCGGTCAACACCTTGGGACAGATCGACGCCACGATGGCGCTGTCACCGATACCTCGTAGCACTTGTAGCGGTCGAAGCCCGGGATAGGCCTTGCCGTAGTACTGCGTCGCGACGGGCGCGCCGCCGGTGGGCGGCTGACACAGCGGCCGATTGCGAGCCAGCTCATCGTCGTTGGGATCGGTGGAGGCGTGACAGTCGCACGCCTCCACGTCGGCGGTGCAGGGGTCGGCTTCCTCCAGCTTGAAGGTACAGGCGTATTGCAGGTCGTTGCCGCCGACGTCTTTCTGCTCGTGCCCGTTGATGGGGCTGGCGTGCGGGTCGAGCGACGTTTCGGCGACGATCGGATCGCCCGTCACCGGGTTCGTCCCCATGCGTGGCTTGGTCGACTCGCGCATGAACGGGTCGCTGGGCGGGGTGTTCGTGCCCGGGTCACCGAGGATCACGCTCCAGCGCCCGCTGCTTTCGAGCTCACCGGCCGAGAGGTAGCGCAAGCCTGGACCGGTCAGGCTCTTCGGCTCGGCGATGTCTTGCCAGGGCACGCCGACGATCCCCGCCAGGTACACGAGCCCCGTGGTGCGACGCGCAACACCCGGCACGGCCGCAAAAAGCGGATTTTCGACCATTTGCTGATCCGAGCGGCGCAGCACCAGTGGCTTGGTGAGGGCGTCGACGTAGCGCGACGTCGGGTAGAGGAAATCGTAGCCGAAGCGCCGTTTGTTCTCCCAGCAGCGGAGGTTGCGGGGAGCTTCGGTCTCCGAAAAGTGAGCACCAGCCTTACAAGCGGGGTCTGCCGAGGGAGGCGTACAACCTTCGGGGATGCCGCCGGTGGCCACGCAAGGCAGGCAACAACGGTCGTTCGGATCCTTCTCGCAAGCCGAGGTCGCGCGCGGCGGAAGCTTGCGGTCGTCGCCGGTGGTCGCCAGCCAATTCCCGAACTCGTCGTCGCGGATCGAGCAATCGTTCTCGTCCGTCAACATCACGATGGCGACCAGCGAGTCGGGACGCAGGAACGCTTTGCGCTGCGCGAGTAGCTCCTGGTCGGGAGGGCCCGCCACACTGCGACCATCCGCTCCCACGCTGATGGACGACGGCGGCTCGGGATCGATCAAGAAACGATACCAAGATTCGAGCGACGCCTCGAAGCCGCAGCCGTCCTCCCCTGCCGCCTTGACCAACGCGCCGAATTGCTGACCGAGGTTGTCCGCGTTTTTCTCCCCCGGGGGCATGAGCTTTTGCTGCGGATCCCAGGCCAAAAAGCCGCTACCGGCGTAGCTGGCCAGAGGGGGCGTGGTCGTACGCACCTTGGCCAGTAGCTGCGCGTGGTCGTCGTCGGAACCTCCGCCGCTGCAGATCGGTTGCGAAGTCATGGTGCCGCGGGTGATCGGCTGGGCGCCATGAGCCCCCAGGCTCGACGTGATCACCGCGATGTGGATGTCCTGCACCGCGCGGAACTCGGGCGCGTAACCGGTGGGGCAGACTTCGTCCGATGCGCGCATCTTGACGTCGCCCGAGTCGTTCACACAGCGCGGCACGACCAGGCGACTGACGAGCTGCGGCACGGCCTTGGCCAACAGCTTCTGCTTGTCGCCCATGGATTGCGAGTTGTCGATCATGAACAAGAGATCGATCTTGTCGATGACCTCGTTGCGAATGGGCTCCACGTATAGGTTGCTGGTGTGCGGCTCCGTCGGCACCACGGGTCGATCCATGCATGCCACCGCGACGAAAGACGCAACCGTACCCACACCCACCGCCAGGAAGGGCTTACGCATCACTACACACTCCTTGCCGTCCCCTTCAGCAAGCGGCGGGCCAAGCCGAGCATCGCGATTTTTCCGCAGATTTTTCGAAGATCGCTACGGCTCGGGCGGGCTGCCCTCGCCAACGTCGGTGGCTTCGCCGGCAGGATCGTTGTCGGTTGGGGCCACCGCGCCAACCGCGGTCGTCATCGCATCACTGCGCGACGAAACGGAGGCTGCGAACGCGTCGCGTAGCGCTTGAAGGTGGCGCTGCGTCACGCCCGGTACCGCCAGAATCTGTTCGTCCGAAGCTTCGCGCAGCGCGGCGACGGAGCCGAGCGTCTTGAGCAGCGACGTCCGAGTCTTGGGACCGATGCCGACGACGCTGTCCAGCTCCGATTCGAAGCGGCGCCGCTTGCCAACTTTGGTGCGGCCGCGATTCGAGAAGCGGTGGGCTTCGTCGCGGGCGCGCGCCAAGAGGAACAGCTCGGGGCTGTTGGGCCGAAGCGGGATGGGGTTCTTCTGCCCCGGCAGGTAGACGCGATCGACCAACTTGTCGCCGGCCACGTTCTCTTTCTCTTTGGCCAAGCCCACGATGGGCAGGTCGTGCAGCCCCAGGTCGTGCGCGGCGGCCAAGGCGATGCCCAACTGGCCCCGCCCACCGTCGACCACGAACAAATCGGGCAAATCCCAATCGCTCTCGGCGTCGACCGCCGCTTCGGGCTCGGCCTCGGCGGCGGATTTGGCGGCTTTGCCGCGTCGAAAGCGCCGCGAGAGCACCTCGAACATGGCCTGGTAGTCGTCACCGGCCCCGGCGTTGCGCACGATGTACGAGCGGTAGCGCTTCTTGTCGAGCTGGCCGTCGAGCAGCGCGACCACTGCTCCCACCGTGTCGGCGCCGCCCAGGTGCGAAATGTCGCAGCACTCGATGCGGCGCGGCAGGGTCGGCAATCGCAAACGCTCTTGCACGCGGGCGAGCCGTTGATCGATGTCGTCGGCCGCGCGACGCTTCTCCTCGAAGGCGTGCTTGGCGTTGTCGGTAGCCATTTCCAGCAAGGCACGCCGTGGGCCGCGCGCCGGCGCCAAAACTTCCACCTTCGTGCGGCGGCTCTCCACCACCTCGGCGCGCCGCTCGACCAACCACTCCGAGACGCCGTCCACGCCGTCGGGCAACGTGGGCACGATGATTTCGTCCGGCACGTGCGCTTCGCCCGAGCCGCCTTCGCCGTAGTGCTCGCGCAGAAACGTGGCCACCACCTCTTCGTCGGGCAGCTCGACGTTCTTCATCGAGAACGAGGCGGTGTCGACCATGCGCCCCTGGCGCACGACCATCAAGCACAGCTCGGCCAAATCACCCTCGCGGTAGATACCGAGCACGTCTTGGTCGCGGTCACTCACCACCACCACACGCTGGGCCTGACGCGCCGACTCCACCGCCGACAGCTGGTCGCGGTAGATGCCGGCCAGCTCGAACTCCAGGTTTTGGCTCGCGCTCTTCATCCGGTCTTGCAAGTCGCGCGTGAGCTCGTCGTGGCGCCCGGCCAAGAACAGGCCGACGGCGCGCACTTGCTGCGCATACAAGTCGCGGTCGATCTCGAGCACGCACGGGGCCAAACAACGTTGGATTTGGTATTCCAGGCACGGCCGCTTGCGTTGACCGAGCTCGCGATCGGTGCAGGTGCGCAGCTTGAAGTGCTTTTCCACCACGTTCAGCGTGCGGCGCGCGGCCGTGGCCGAGTGGTACGGCCCGTAGTAGCTGGCGCCGTCTTTCTTCGGCTTCCTCACCAGCTCGAGGCGCGGGTACGCATGCTCCGTCGCCAGCCGCAGGCTCAGGTATTCTTTATCGTCGCGGAGCTTGACGTTGTAGCGAGGCTTGCGCTCCTTGATCAGGCTGTTCTCGAGGATGGCCGCTTCCTTTTCGGTAGCGGTGACGACGGTCTCGAGGTCTTCGGCGTGCCGGCGTAGAAACGGGATGAAGGCGCGCACGTCGCTGCCGCCGTCTTGAAAATAACTGCGCACGCGCGAGCGCAGGCTCTTGGCCTTGCCCACGTACAGCACGGCCCCGTTCTTGTCCTTGAACAAGTAGCAGCCGGGGGCGACCGGCAGCGAAGCCAGCTTCTGCTCCAGCGCGGAGGGGGTTGCCTCGTCGGGCGGCATCGATGGTGTTATACGACAGCGCACGTGGCGCGCCTGGCACAGCTCGGTCAGCTCCTTTCGCGGAAGAGCCCGCTCTCGATCGCAGTCGCGGTGGTGGCAGGTCTTGCTGCCGGCCTTTTGCTGCTTCCCCGCGCCGAAGGGCCGGGCGGGACGGACGAGCCCTTGCCGGAGCTGTCGTTCTTGGGCCAGCGCCTGAACCCGGACGACACCACCGCCAAACAGGCGCTGGAGCGCGCGCGCCGCTACGTAGCCGGAAAAGTGACGCTAGAGCTGCCCGACGGCTCCAAGCGCGAGCTGTACCTGGGTGAAATTGGCGCCGAAATCGACAAAGTACGGCTGGCCAACCTGGTCCGGCAGGCCAAAGACCGGACCAGCGTGCTCCTGCGCGGCTTTCGGGCTCGGGGCCTGGCGGGGCCGCTAGTGCTCCCGGTACCGGTGGCGCTGAACCCGACCCAGGCCATCGCCGCGCTCGGGCGCCTCAAGGACGAGACGGATCGGCTCCCCTCGGACGCGCGCATGGATCTCGAGCAGAGAAAGCTCATCCCCGAGGTGAAGGGGCGCCTGCTCGACATCGACGCCTCGCTCATGGCAATCGAGAGCGCCCTGGGCCGCGGCGAGCGCGTCGCCAAGCTTGCCTACCTCGAGCGGCGCCCGCGACGCATTGCAGCAGAGCTGGGCAACGTGCAGCTGGACGACGTGCTCGGCTATTTCGAGACCAACTACGATCGCTCCGAGCGCGTGCAGGCCCGCAGCTACAACTTACGGCTCGCCGCGTCCAAGCTCGACGGCACCGTGCTCTTGCCCGGCGAAGTGTTCGATTTCAACGACGTGGTGGGGCCGCGGGACGAAGCCAACGGCTACAAAGTCGCAAAGGTCATCGCCGAAGGGGAGCTGGTCGACGGCATCGGCGGCGGCACCTGCCAGATCTCCGGCACCCTGCACGGCGCCGCGTTTTTTGCGGGCCTTTCCATCGTGGAGCGCTACCCGCACACGCGGCCGAGCTCGTATATCAAGATGGGTCTCGACGCGACGGTGGTGTACCCGACCATCAACTTTCGCGTGAAAAATCCGTTCTCGTTTCCTGTCGTGCTGCATGAAACGGTCAAGAACGGCGTCGTGCGGGCCGAGATCTTGGGGCCGAAGCGCACGCGCACGGTGACGTTGATTCGACACATCGAATCGGCCATTCCGTACGAAGAAGTCGAGCGCCCGGACAAGACGCTGCCCAACGGTGTGCGGCGCCTGGGTCAGCGCGGCGTCGCCGGCTTCAAGCTGCGTCGCTATCGCATCGTGCGTGAAGGAGCGAACGCGGTGCGCGAGCGCTGGGACGACACGTACCCGCCCACGCAGCAGATCGTACGCGTCGGCAGCGGTGACATGCCCAAGGACAGCGTCAAGTCGCAGGACGACCAGCATCCCGAGTACCTGGCCGACGAGCTGTTGGTCGTGACCCAAGGCTCCGCCGACGACACCGAGGACGGGTCCGAGCGCGGCAGCTCCACCCGCGAGTCGCGCGAACCGGGACGGTTTGGGGAGAAAGGCTGGACAGAAGCGGCGGGCATGCCGTTCTGGGACAGCCGGCCCAAGGCTGACGAGGACGAAAAGGAAGCCCGTCCGGGTGGGGCTGAAGCCGCGAAAACCAAGAAGAAAAAGGCGAAAGGCTGATCCTGGGGTCGCTAGGCTTGACGAGCGGCCCGATGTAGGCGAAGAAGCCGGCCGCGGAGAGGGCGCCGACCGGCCGCCCTGTGAATCTCCCTGGCCCGAGAAGCGTCGAATACCGGCTGGCCGGTACATTGAATAACATGACGACCACGACAGAAACCGTTTTGAGCACGCCGATCGTTCGTAAGCCTGCCGAAGAGAACGGCGAAAAGCCCCAGCAGCGTTCAGCCGACTGGGAAAACCCCCGCGTGGCGTCGATCCTTTCGGCGGCCGCCAAGTGCTTCGCTCGCAAGGGCTTCACGGCCACGACCCTCGCCGAAATCGGCAAGGAGCTCGGGCTCCGAAAGAGCATCGTCCACTACTACTTCGCCAGCAAAGCCGCCCTCATCCACGAGGTGCAAAGCTACACGTACCACCGCTATCTCGACCGCCTGCGTGAGGCGATCAAGAACGGTGACGGCTCGGTGGCGCAAACCACCGACGCCCTGCGCGCCTTGTGGGACGCAGTCCAGAACAACAAGACCGGCACCGGCCTCAACATCGAGGTCTGGAGCGCGGCTCGTCGCGACGTGGAGCTGAAGCGCCGCGCCGCCGGCCTGCATCGCGACGCCCGCGGCGTCATCCGCGACGCGCTCGGCCCGGCTGCTCAAAAGGGCGGCGCCTCGCGCGCCGAAGCCCTGGCGACGCTGTCTCTCGCGGTGCTCAACGGCCTGTCGGTCACCGAGTACCTCGAGGGTGACGACGCCAAGGTCAAAGAAGCCTACGAAGCCTTCTTGGGCCTGCTCCGCCAGGGCCTCGAAGCCCCGTCGAACGT
>JBEQSW010000485.1:0-6063 GCA_040348565.1 Myxococcales bacterium
GAGCGCGTACGACGGGCCGCCTCCGCCGGGCGCTGGCGCGCACCCGCGTGTCGAAGGCAGTGGTTGGCAGGTCGCATGGGACGGCAACATCGCCGCCGACGCGAACAAGCTCGAAAACGACCTCGAGCTTCGGCCTTGCAAGAACCTGGACGTCCGCACGTGGAGCAAAGCGCCTGCCGACGCCGAGCAGAAGCCGATGAATTGCTTGAGCTGGTACGAGGCTTTCGCGTTTTGCGCCTGGGACGGCGGATTTCTGCCCAGTGAGGTGCAGTGGCACCTGGCTGCCACCGGCGGCGCCGAAGCGCGCAAGTACCCGTGGCCCGGCGCCAATCTCGACCCCGACCACGCGCTGTACGGCGCGTGCGGAAACGGCGTCTCTTCGATTTGCGACGAAACCAGCATCTTGGAGGTGGGCTCCAAGCCTGCCGGCGCTGGCAAATGGGGGCAGCTGGATTTGGCGGGCTCGGTAGCGCCACCGACGGCACCTGCAAGGCGCGATGGGCCTTTTCCAGTTTTTGTGCCGCCGTCGCCGCGTCGCCATTTTGCAGCGCCATCACGCCGTCCTCGGCCAGCTGACGAGCCGCGGCCCGAGTCGCCGCGTCAGGCTCGGCCGCCGCCGTGGCCGTGCACACCGAGAGCGAGAGCGACAACGCCCAAGCCCAAGCGCGATGGTGGCCAGTCGACATGGCAGAGTAGTAGAGCCGCTACGGCGCGCGAGCGCAACGGATACCCACGTTGTACCAAGTGCTGTCCGACGCATCTCCGAGACGCTGCGCGGCCGGCAGGTAGCTAGCGTCCTCGACCCAGCTGCCGCCGGCAATGCGGTGACCGCCGTCGCTCTCCAAGTGTGCGCAGTCGTCGCAAGGGTCGGCGGCGGGAAAGCTGCCGCTCGTGGTGTCGAGCAGCCACTCCCACATGTGGTCGGCGCGAGCCTTGGCCAAGCTCGGTTCGCTGGTCGAAGCGCGAGAGCGCTACATCGAGGCGACCCGTCTGCCGATCTCCGGCGACAAGGCCGTGCAAGAGCAAGCCAAGCTGGATGCTCAAGCCGAGGGCGAGCAACTGACGCGCCGCATTCCCAGCCTTCGCGTCGACGTTGCAGGTTCGAGCGGCGCAGGTCTGAGCGTCACCTTGGACGGCAAAGAGCTGCCCGATTTGCTGCTAGGTGAAGAGCGTCCGACCAACCCCGGACCGCATCGTTTGATCGCCACGCAGGGCGACCATCGAGCCAGCGCTTCGGTCGCTTTGGCCGAGGGTGAGCATCGTACGGTTCAGCTCGACCTCTCGGCCGCGAATGCACCGGTTGCACCGGCCGCCGCCCCCGCCGTCGCTCTCGCACCCGACCGATCCGGCAATGTCGCCAAGACGCTCGGTTGGGTGGCGCTGGCAGTCGGGGGCGCGAGTCTGGCCGCCGGAGGCGTCACTGGCATCGTAGCGCTGAACAAGAAGAGCGCGCTCGATGACGATCAGCGTTGTCAGGGCGGCAAGTGCCTGTACTCGGCCGAGAGCGACGTGAGCAGCCTGCGCACCTTTCGCAGCATCTCCGCGGTCGGATTCGTCGCCGGCGGCGTGCTGTGCGGGGCCGGCGTCACCCTGCTGCTTGCCGCTCCCGGAGCGGCCCCCGCCGAGCAAAGCGCGCACTGGTCGCTCACGTTGGGGCCGGCGGCCGTTGGCATGCGCGGCAGCTTCTGACTCAGGGCGCGAGGCGTCGCGCCAGCAGCGCCGCCGCCACGAACGCCGCGCAGCCCGCGCCCGCGACGGCGTTGGCAGCCCACGACGGGTCGAACACCAGCACGAACCCGCGGCCCTTGATCAGCGCGGCGAAGCTCGAAACGCAAAATGGCATCATGTAGAGCCGCGCAATCTGCCAGGGCTCGAGCCGAGTGCGCGTGCGCCCGCCATGCGCGGTGCTCAAATAGAGCCCGCTGCCGATGATGCCGGCAATGCCGAGCGAGCTCAGCCAGAGCCTAGGGCTCGGGTCGAAGTAGCGCTCGAGCACGAAGCCGTACCAAATCAAATAGCACCACAAAACCAGCCGCGGCATCGTCAACGCCGCCAAGTAGCGAACCAGCCACGGCGCGCGCAGGCCACCTTCCGGGGCAGTGATGCCGCCGCTCACACGAATTGCCTCGGCTGGCCCGTCGCTTCGATCACGCTGGTCCAGACGTCGTCGTCGGGGTCCACTTGCTTGCGACTGCGCGTGGCGAGCGGCATGGGTACGTGTACGAAGCGCGCGTGCCAGCGGCCAATCAGCATCTCGGTGTTGCCGGCCATGGCCGCGTGCACGGCGTTGCGCGCCATGTTCCAGCAGTAAACGCTGTCCGAGGGCGAAGCCGCCACGCTGCGAATCGCGTAGCTGGGGTCGATGTACTTGAGCGTCACGTCGCGCGCTTCTTGCTTGAAATGCTGGGTGATGCGGTCGCGCAGGAACACGCCGACGTCGCCTAGCCGGGTGTTGCCGCTCTTGTCGGCGCCGGCGCTGTCCGCTACCAGATCTTGCGCCGCGCCTTCTGCCACCACGATGACGGCGTGGCCTTGGCGGTCGAGCACGCGCTCCACGTAACGCAGCACGCCGTGGTCCCCCTCCAACTTCATCGGCACCTCGGGGATCAGCACCAAATCCACGTCGGTGGAGGCTAGGGCCGCGTTGCAAGCGACGAAGCCGGAATGGCGCCCCATCAGCTTGACCAAGCCGATGCCGTCGCGCGCGCCGGTGGCTTCGACCCGGGCCGCTCGGATCACCTCCACTGCCGCCGAGTAGGCGCTCTCGAAGCCGAAGCTGCGGTCGATGAAATGGATGTCGTTGTCGATAGTCTTGGGAACGCCCACGACGCCGATCGAAAGCCCCCGCTTCTCGATCTCGGCGACGATTTGCATGGCACCGCGGATGGTGCCGTCGCCGCCGATCACGAACAGCATGTCGATGCCCAGCGCCTCCAGCGAATCGACGAGATTGACGGGGTCCTGCCCGCCCCGCGAGGAGCCCAAAATAGTGCCGCCCTGGTGGTGGATGCGCGACACCGTCTCGGGCGTGAGCGGCTCCGGGGTACGGCCGCGCGCGATCATGCCCTCGTAGCCGTAGCGAAAGCCGGTGATGCGCTTGACGCCGTAGCCGAACCACAGCTCCAAGACCAAGCCTCGGATCACGTTGTTCAAGCCGGGACAAAGCCCGCCGCAGGTGACGATGCCGGCGCGCGCGCGGCTGGAGTCGAAAAATACGCGGTTGCGCGGCCCCGCCAGCTCGAACGCGGGCAGTTGCCGGAGCCCGTCGGGCGAGGTCGGCAGCTGTGAAAAGCGGTCGTCGACCAGCACCTTGTCGGCCTCGCCCACGAACAGCATCGCGCCCTCTCCGAGGTGCGCTGCTACCGGCGAAGGGAAACGACACGTTCCCAAGTCTTTGATCGTGACGTCTTCTACGGAGACCGGCCCACCGGGAACGGCGGCGAGCACGCTGCTACGGCTGGGCACCGACACGGGTTCGGAACGAGCGGCTTCCGCGCACATCGCCACGGATCGTGCGCCCCCGAAAGTTTCACGAATGCGTCACACGCATTACGGAAGCAGAGACAAGTCATTCGGCGGGCGCGGTGACGCGCGTGACGCGGCCGCCTCGCAAAGCCAAGATGCCAGCGCCGACGACCAGCGCGGTGCCGAGGCTGCTCAGGCCGTCGGGGTGTCGCGCGAACAGCAGCCAGTCGAAAAGCGCCGCAAACGCCACCGAGCCGTAAATGAACGGGCCGACCTGCGCCGCGGGCGCAAGCTGGTAAGCGCGCGTCATCATCAGCTGAGCGACCGTGCCGGCGGCCACCATCGCCAAAATGACCGAAATTTGGCCAGCTGCCGGCGTCACCCACGCGAACAGCGCCGGACCTAGGCTGATGACGGTGGACGAGATCGAAAAGTAAAAGACGATGTTGGTGACGGACTCCGTGAGCGTGAGCCGGCGCACCCCGACCTGAGCCGTGGCGGCGCACAGCGCACCGAGCACGCCGACCAGCGCGGCGGGTTGGAACAGACCCAGACCCGGTTTGAGAATGAACACCAAGCCGAGCATGCCGATCGCCAGCGGCCGCCAAATGCCCGGCGGCGTCGGCTCACCCAGCCATGCCCGCTCGACGAGCGGAATGAACAGCGGCAGTGAGTAGTTCAGCAGCAGCGCTTCGGCCAAACCCAACTTGGCGATCACGAAAAAGAAGCAGTACATGGCGGCCATGCCGACGGCGCCGCGCACGACGTGCTCGCGCAGGTGTTGTGTCCGCACGCGCGCCAGCCCTCGGCGCAAAATCGGCGGCAGCAGCACCACCAAGCTCAAGCCGCTGCGCAAGAACACGACCATCGCGTTGGGCAACGAATGGGAAAGCAACTTGACCATCACGCTCATCAGCGCGAACAAGAACGCCGCCGTGACCATGAACGCGGCCGCGCGCGGCAGGTTCGTCACGGGCTCGAGGCTTGGTATTTCTTGCTTCACGGGGCGCGCCGAGCCCGGCGTCATAGCACGCGGCCATGGGTCCTGATATGAGGGCCCCCATGCAGTACAAGGCTCTCGGGCGCACCGGTTTCGAGGTTTCCACCATCAGCTTCGGCGCTTGGGCCATCGGCGGAACCTGGGGCAAGGTCGACGACGCGGAGTCCATGCGCACGCTGCATCGCGCGCTCGACTTGGGCGTCAATTTCTTCGATACCGCCGACGTTTACGGCGACGGCCACAGCGAGCGTCTTTTGGCGCGGCTGCGTCGCGAGCGTCGCGAGCCGTTCTTCGTGGCAACCAAAATCGGTCGGCGCTCCGACCCGCACACCGCCGCCAGCTACACCCGCGCCAACCTCACCGCCTACGTGGAACGTTGCCTGAAAAACCTCGAGGTCCAAGCGTTGGACCTGCTGCAGATCCACTGCCCCCCGACCGACGTCTTCTACATGCCCGAGGTATTCGGCGTCTTCGACGATTTAGTGAAGGCGGGCAAGGTGCGCTTCTATGGCGCGAGCGTGGAGCGAGCGGAGGAGGGGCTCAAGGCTCTGGAGTACCCCGAGATCCAATCCCTGCAGGTCGTGTTCAACATTCTGCGCCAACGGCCGGCGGAGCTGTTGTTCCCGCGTGCCATCGAACGCAAAGTCGGAATTTTGGCGAGGCTTCCGCTTTCGTCCGGCATGCTGACGGGCAAGCTCACGCGCGCCACGCAGTTCGAGCCCGACGACCATCGCAGCTTCAACCGCGAGGGGGCGGCCTTCAGCAAAGGCGAAACATTCTCCGGGTTCGACTACGAAAAAGGGCTATTGGTGGTGGAAAAACTGCGGGCGCTGTTGCCTTCGGGCATGACGATGTCCGAGCTGGCGTTGCGCTTCATTGCCGCATTTCCGGCCGTCACCTGCTCCATTCCCGGCGCTCGCCGCCCCGAGCAAGTCGAACAGAACGTCAAGGCGGGAGATCGCGGACCGCTCGACGCGAAGCTGGTGCAGGCGCTGGTCGGCGTCTACGAAGCGGACGTGAAGCCGCTCGTGCATCAGCTTTGGTAGGCCTAGGGGTCGCAGGTGGCGGAGCTCGGTAGCTTCGTTTCACAACCGTCGGCGACGTCGAAGTTGCAGTCGCGGTAGCCGGCGTCGCAGCGGCGGATGGAGCAATTGCCGCCCGCGCAGTCGGGCGAGCCATGCTCGGTCATGCAGGGGGCGCTATCACAAGCTCCGCAGTGGTCGGGATCGTGAGCGGTGTCGATTTCGCAGCCATCGCTGTCGGCGCGATCGCCGTCACGGTTGCAGTCGGCAAACTCGCCCTGACAAGAGGCGACCACACAACCGCCGCCGTCGCTGCAGCGCGCGGTCGCCTGCGCGATCACGCAGGGGCGGCAACCATCGGCGTTGCAGCCAAAGTCCGGATCCGCCCGCGAAACGCAGCGCCCCTCGCAGGCTTTTTGGTCGGCGGGGCAGCCTTCGTCGAGCGCAGCGGTGGTCACGACCAGCGAACAAGCATGGAGGCCGCACAAGAGCCCCGCGCACAACGCTCGGGCAACGCGGACGAGCGCGCGATGTGGCCGGGGCGCCCGAGGCAGGACCATCCGAAAGCGCACTTTA
>JBEQSW010000490.1:0-13560 GCA_040348565.1 Myxococcales bacterium
CGCTTCCCTCCGGTGGCACGCCGAACCCCACCGCCCAACAGTTCGTCGCCAAGCCGAGCGGGCCACAGCAGCTGCTCGGCTCCGGCCCCGGCCCTGAGCTCACTGACGCCGCCCGGGCCGCCGTCACCATGCCGGGCCAGCCCACCGCGGTCGAAGCGCGGGCTGAAACGCAGCTCGGTGCCGAATCCGCTACCAGGCCGCCGACCAAGTCCGGGGGCACGGGGGCGATCGTGTTTTCGCTCTTGGCAGTGTTGGTGCTGGGAGGCGGCGCGGCCGCCTTCTTCCTGCACGGCGGGAGCACGACGCCGATCGCTGCTTCGGCCTCTCCCAAGCCTCTCGAGACCGCGCCCGTGGCGCCGCCCGTAGCGGCTGAAGCGCCTCCCGCCGTACCGTCGACCGCTCCGCCCGCCACGTCTGCGGTCGCACCGGTCACGCCTCCTCCAATCGCGGGGGTCAAGCTCGAGGTCGTGACGGATCCTCCGGGCGCGACCTTGCTGAAGAACGGCTTTCAAGTGTGCGACGCCACGCCGTGCGAGGTCACGGCCGCGGTCAACGAGACGCTCGAGCTTGCCGGTGAGAAAGGGCCGCTCAAAGGCAAAGCCAAGGTGCTGGCGCAGAAGGACCAGCGCGTCACCATCAAGCTTGCCGCGCCGGTTGCCGCGCCACCCAAAGCGCGCATGTGCGAGGTCGAGATCGACGGCTTGAAGATCCTCCGGCCCTGCCCGTGAAGCGGTTGGACGTCGGCATCGCCGGCGCCGGCTTCGCAGGTGCCGCGGCCGCGCTGTTTCTGGCTGATCGGGGCCACTCGGTCACGCTCTACGAAGAAGCCGACCAGCCCCGACCGGTGGGCGCTGGCATTTTGATGCAGCCGCTCGGCCTGAGCGTCCTGGCGGATTTGGGGCTGCTTTCGGCCGCCCTCGGGCGGGGCAGTCGCGTCGATTCGCTCGTGTGCAAGACCAGCTCCGGGCGGACCGTGCTCGATCTTTCCTATCGCGATCTGTTCAGCGACTGGCACGGCTTGGGTATGCACCGCGGCGCGCTGTTCGAGCTGTTGCACGGACAGTTGTCACTGCGCGGGGTGAAGCTAGTCACGGGCGCGTCGGTGCTGGGCTCGCGCCTGACTCGAAGCGGCATCCGGCCCCGGTTGGCGGACGGCAGCGAGCCTGGCGAGCATCAGTTGTTGGTCGTCGCCGACGGAGCCCGCTCGGCGCTGCGTCGGGGGGTACCGGGCGCGCGAGCGACGCCGTACCCTTGGGGAGCGCTCTGGTTCGTCGGTCGAGATCCGGACGGCATTTTTGCGGGCAGCTTGCAGCAAATTGCCGACAATACTCGCACTTTGCTGGGTTTTTTGCCGTGCGGCGCGGGCCCGCAGAGCGCGGGGGACGTGCCGCTCGTCAGCCTGTTTTGGAGTCTGCCGGTGCGCGAATCTGCGCGCCGCGACTTCGACTTGGAGCGCTGGAAAGAGCGCGTGCTCGCGCTCGAGCCGCGCGCGGAAGGGCTGGTCGCGCAAATCACCGACGCCCGCCAGTTGCTACCTGCCAGCTACTTCGACGTCTCGGTGCCCCGCTTCGACGGCGAGCGGCTGGTGTTCATCGGTGACGCCGCGCACGCGACCAGCCCGCAGTTGGGACAGGGCACCAACCTGGCCCTCGAAGACGCCCGCGTGCTCTCGGCTTGTGTTTCCGGAGCGAGCAGCTTGGCGGCGGGCCTGGCTCGTTTCGATGCCGCGCGGCGCGCGCACGTCCGCTACTACCAACGAGCCTCCTGGGCTTTGACGCCGTTTTTTCAGTCCGATTCGGCACCGCTGGGTTGGCTCCGTGACCTCGGCATGGGAGCGCTCTGCCGGTTCCCACCGAGCCGGCGTCTGATGCTCACGACGCTGGCCGGCGTGCAACGCGGCTTTCTGGGCGAGACGCTGCCGCTCGCGCCAATCCGCTCGCGGCTGGGCGGGAATCAGGCGTAGTTGTGTTAGCGTCGCGGCCCGCCACCAGGAGCTTCGCTCATGCATCGTCGTCAGCTTTTCAGCCTCGCAGTCGCCGTCGGTATCGCCGTTTCTGGCTCGGCTTGTAAGAAGAAGGACGACGCTGGCGGCAGCGGTTCGGCCGGCTCCGGCAAGGCTGAAGCGAGCGAAATCGTGATCGGCCACTACGCCTCCATGACCGGCAACACCGCGCATTTCGGGCAAGACACCGACAAGGCGGCGCGGCTTGCCGTAGACCAACTGAACGAGGCGGGCGGCGTGTTGGGCAAAAAGCTCAAGATCGTCACCCTCGACACGCGTGGCAACGGCGCCGAGGCGGCCAACGCCGTGACGCGGTTGATCGACGTGGAAAAGGCCACCGCCATCTTGGGTGAAGTGGCGTCCAGCCTCTCGTTGCAGGGCGGGCCAATCGCGCAGCGCCGAAAAATCCCGATGGTTTCGCCGTCATCGACGAATCCGAAGGTGACGCAGATCGGCGACTACGTGTTTCGCGTCTGCTACATCGACCCGTTTCAGGGCAAGGTCATGGCCGTCTTCGCGCGCCAGACGCTGAAGCTGGACAAAGTCGCGATCTTGAAAGACGTGAAGAACGACTACTCCATCGGCCTGGCAGATGCGTTTCAGAAGGCGTTCGTCGCTGCAGGCGGAACGATCGCGGTCGAGCAGTCTTACTCGGCAGGCGATACCGATTTCAGCGCGCAGGTGACGGCGATCAAGAGCTCGGGCGCGCAAGCCATTTGGGTGCCCGGCTACTACGCCGAGGTCGGCGCGATCGCGCGGACGGCAGCGCGCTTGGGCGTAAAAGTTCCCTTGCTCGGCGGTGATGGTTGGGACGCTCCGGAGCTGTTCACGATCGGCGGCGACGCCCTGAACGGCTCGTACTTCTCCAACCATTTCGCTCCCGACCAGGCCTCGCCCAAGGCCCAGAAATTCGTGGCGGATTTCAAGGCCAAATATGGTCAAGAACCCACCGGCCTGGGCGCGCTCGGCTACGACGGCGTCATGGTCATCGCCGACGCCATCAAGCGCGCCGGCAAGGTGGACACCGCCGCCATCCGTGACGCGCTGGCCACCACCAAAGACTACGAAGCCGTGACGGGGAAGATCACGATGGACAAAGATCGCAACCCGGAAAAAAGCGTGGTGGTCCTGAAGATCGACGGCGGCAAGGCCAAGTACGAAAGCCTCGTCAATCCCTAACGGGTCTAGGTTACCTCCGCACTTCGCCCATGCGTTTTTGCGATTTTTTCGTCAGGAAGCGCAGCCGGTGCCCGGCCTCGCCGGGTTTTCTAAAACGAAGCTGGCGACCAACCCCTAACCGCTTGACATCTACGCCGTGAGCACGCTCCTCCAACAGATCTTGAACGGCCTCTCGCTCGGGTCGATCTACGCGCTGATCGCTCTCGGGTACACGATGGTGTACGGCATCCTGAAGCTGATCAACTTCGCGCACGGTGAAGTGTTCATGATCGGCGCGTACGCGGGCTACTTCGGCGCGTTGGGCCTCGGCGTCGAACGCTACGGCAGCGCCGGCTTGCCGCTCTATTTAGCGGTTTTAGTGCTCATTTTCGCGATGGCAGTGGCCGCCTTGTTGGGCGTGAGCATCGAGTTCTTGGCTTATCGGCCCGTGCGCTCGGCGCCGCGCCTCACCCCGCTGATCACCGCGATTGGCGTGAGCTTGTTCTTGCAGAACGCGGCCATGCTGCTGTTCACGCCGAACCCGCGACCGTATCCGCCCATCTTGCGTGAGGTGCGATTCGAGCTGGGCGGGGTCATCGTCACCAACGTCAAGCTGACCATTTTCGTCGTGGCGCTGGCGTTGATGGTGGGCCTGCATTGGTTCATTCAGAAGACCTGGACCGGCAAGGCAATGCGCGCGGTCTCGACCAACATCGACGCCGCGCGCCTGATGGGCATCGACACCGATCGCATCATCCGCGCCACCTTCGCGGTCGGTTCCGCGCTGGCGGCGGCGGGTGGCATTCTGTTCGGCCTGGACCAGATCATCATCAACCCGCTGATGGGCGTGCTGACCGGCCTCAAAGCCTTCGTGGCCGCGGTTTTGGGCGGAATTGGCAACATCCGGGGCGCGGTGCTCGGCGGCCTGCTGATCGGCTTGGCGGAGCAGCTCACCGCCGGCTACCTCTCGCCCGACTACCGCGACGCGATCACGTTCGTGATCCTAATCATCATCTTGATCCTGCGCCCGCAAGGGTTGCTCGGCGTCGTGCGCCCGGAGAAAGTGTGATGCAGCTCCTGCGGCGTTTGGCGGTCGCCACGGCAACGGGCTTGTTGCTCTACGGCGTTGGCGCGTGGCTGCAAGACGGCGTGATCGAATACGTGCAGCGCATCGTGCTGCTGGCCGGCATCAACGTGATCTTGGCCGTCGGCTTGAACCTGATCAACGGCACCACCGGACAATTCTCGATCGGGCACGCTGGCTTCATGGCCGTGGGCGCGTACGGGGCGGCGTTCTTCGGGGTGAAGCTGGCCCCGTTCTTTCAGGGACTGCTGGGCCAAGGTGCGCTCGCGGATGCGGTGACGTTCAACGTGGCGCTGCTCATTGGCGCGGTGCTGGCGGGCCTTTCGGGGCTGTTGGTCGGCGCACCGAGCTTGCGTTTGCGCGGTGACTACCTCGCCGTCGTTACGCTGGGATTCGGCGAAATCATTAGGATTTCTTTCAACAATGCCCGCTTCTTGGGGGCCGCTACTGGGTACTTCGGCGACACGCCGGCGGGGCTGCCCGCGTACACCAGCTTCTTCTGGGTCTACGCCTGGGCCGTCGCGATCGTGATTCTGATCTGGAATCTCACGTTTTCCCAAACTGGTCGTTCGCTGTCCGCCATTCGCGAGGACGAGATCGCGGCCGAAGCCATGGCCACCCCCACCACGCGACTGAAGGTGCTGGCCTTCTCGCTCAGCGCCGCGAGCGCCGGCATCGCGGGCGGCCTGTTTGCGTACATGCAATCGGGTATTCGCCCCGAAGACTTCAGCTTCGACAAGTCCATCGACATGATCGTGATGATCATCATCGGCGGCCTGGGCTCGATTTCGGGCGCCATCGTCGGGGGTGTGTTCGTGGCGGTGACGCTAGAGCTGATGCGAGACTTGCAGCAGTACCGGCTGGTGCTGTACGCGCTTTTGCTGATCGTCATCATGCTCGTGCGGCCCGAGGGGCTGCTGGGGAGCCGGGAGCTGCCGGCGCTCTTTCGTACGCGCTTCGGTCGCCCGAAGCCGTCGGCCGGGAGCGCAAAATGAGCCTGCTTTCCCTGCAAAATGTCGACAAAATCTTCGGTGGCCTGCGTGCTCTGAAGCAGGTGTCCTTCGACGTCCCAGAAAAAGCCATCTTCGGTCTGATCGGCCCCAACGGTGCCGGCAAGACCACGCTGTTCAACGTCATCACCGGTGTGTATTCGCCGGACGGCGGCAGCATCCGCTTCGAGGGTCGCTCCATCGGCGGCGAGTCGACCGCCAGCGTTGCGCATCGGGGCATCGCGAGGACCTTTCAGAACATTCGCTTGTTCCGTTCGATGACCGTGGAGGAGAACGTGATGGTTGCGGGCCATCACCTGCACCAAGCCAGCGTGCTCTCGGCCATGTTTCGCACCAAAGCCCAGGCCGAGGACGAGGCGCGCCTGCGCAAGCGAGCGGGTGAGCTGCTCGACGTCATGGGCCTCGGCAAGCACGCGCAAGACGTGGCCGGGTCGTTGCCCTACGGCTCGCAGCGCCGGCTCGAAATCGCCCGCGCGCTGATGCTGAAGCCCAAGCTGCTATTGCTGGACGAGCCGGCGGCCGGGATGAACAGCCAAGAAGCGGCCGAGCTGGAGCGACAGATTCGCTTTCTACGGGACGAAATGGGCCTGACGGTGGTGCTGGTGGAGCACAACATGGCCGTCGTGATGAGCGTGTGTGAGTCGGTGCACGTGGTCGATCACGGCGAGACGATTGCGTCGGGTACGCCCGAGCAGGTCAAGAAGGATCCGGCCGTGCTGGCCGCCTACCTCGGCAAGTCGACGGAAGACGTGGCATGACCGAAGCTGCTCTGCACGTTCGAGATCTGCGCGTGAGCTACGGCGGCATCGCCGCCGTCAAAGGCGTCTCGCTCGAGGTCGAGCGCGGCGAAATCGTGACCTTGATCGGCGCCAACGGCGCCGGCAAGACCAGCACCCTCAAGGCAATCGTCGGCTTGGTGCCCGCCCAGTCGGGTAGCGTCGAGCTGTTCGGCCAGGCCCTGCGCGGCGTCGCCACCCACCGCATCGTCGAGCGCGGGGTCGCGTTGGTGCCCGAAGGTCGCGCAATTTTTGGCAACTTGAGCGTGTCCGAGAACCTGGAGCTGGGCGCGTTTTTGAAGCGCGAGCCAGGGGCGATGGCGGAGCGGCTGGCCCGTGTTTTGAAGCTATTTCCGCGTCTTTCTGAGCGCATGGCGCAAGAAGCGGGCACGCTTTCGGGTGGCGAGCAGCAGATGCTGGCAATTGGCCGCGCGCTGATGAGCGACCCGAAGCTGCTCTTGTTGGACGAGCCCAGCCTGGGGCTGGCTCCCAAGTTGGTGGAGCAGATCTTCGAAGCCATCGTCGAGGTGGCCAAAGGCGGGCTTACGATTTTGCTCGTCGAGCAAAACACGCGGCTCGCGCTCGAGACCGCGTCGCGCGCCTACGTGCTGGTGACCGGCGAATTGGCGTTGTCGGGCTCGTGCGTGGAGCTGCGACAAGACCCGCGCATCAAGGGCGCCTATTTGGGCGAAGACGTATCTGCGTGATGGCCATCGCGGAGCGCGCCGTTCTGTCGCCCCGCATCACCTATCGCGGCAACCTCCGCTCCACCCGGCATGGCTGGCTGCGCCTCACGCCCGCCTACTCCGTGGAGCTCGTGCGCGAGCTGGTGGTAGCGCGTTCCCGGCCGGATTTGCCGGTTTTGGACCCGTTTTGCGGTACCGGCACGACGCTGACTACCTGCGCCGAGCTCGGTATTGCTTGCCACACCGTCGACATCAATCCGTTTTTGCGCTGGTTGGCTGAAGCCAAGAGCCGCAGCTACTCCAGCGCCGATTTGAGCAAAGCCAGCGCGCTGGTCGAGGCCATGGCGCGCGCCGCCGGCCGCGGTCGCGCGCTGGCTTGGATCCCGCCGTTGCACCACATCGAAAAGTGGTGGGACGAAGACACTCTGGCGGCGCTCTCACGCGCCTTCAACGAGCTTTCGGGCAAGCGCGGCAAAGCGCGGGACCTGGCCGCGTTGGCGTTCTGTCGCGCGCTCGTCGACGCCGGCAACGTGAGCTTTCGCCATCAGTCGATGTCGTTTCGCGAGCGCCGTCCGGGGCCCGACGTGGCTACGTTGCTGCGCGCTGCCTTCCAGGCGCTGCGCCCGTCCGCGGCGACTCCGCTCTTGAGCCGCGAGGCTTCGGTGTGGCTTGGTGACTCACGCCGCTTGGACGAGATTTTGCCAACGAATTCGTGCGGTTCGGTGGTGACGTCGCCGCCCTACGTCAACCGCATGAGTTACATTCGCGAGCTCCGCCCGTACATGTACTGGCTCGGGTTTTTGGACGACGGCCGGCAGGCGGGCGAGCTGGACTGGCGCGCCATCGGTGGCACCTGGGGCGTTGCGACCAGCAAGCTCTCGCGTTGGAAGCCGGACACGGAGCTGGAGCTTCGGCGCCTGCAGCCTCTGCTGCGGAAGATCGAAAAGCAGAGCCGGGTTTTGGCTCGCTACGTCGAGCGCTACTTCTGCGACATGGATCGACACGTGCAGAGCTTGGCAAGCGTGCTCGCGCGCGGTGCTCGCGCTCACTACGTGGTGGGCAACTCCAAGTTCTTCGACGTGCTGGTACCGGCCGAGAAGCTGTTCGCCGACTTGTTCGTGCGGCATGGCTTCGAGAGCGTGAAGACGCGCGTGCTGCGGCGCCGCACGAGCAAGAAGGAGCTCTACGAGTACCTGGTCACAGCCGAGCGCGCCTGAGCCTTCAGAAGCGGCCGCTGGCGCCCAAAACTGCTGTGCTTTTGCCGAGCAACAATGACGGCTGCAGCAGGCCAGGAGCGCTTGCCGAGCGCGAGGAGCTGCTTGGCGCCGTGAGCAAGAGCACGATGCCGCCGGTGACCAGCACGCTGCCGGCAACCAGGCCGACGTTGGTGATCAACAGATCGTCTTGAGCGAGCTTTCGGCCGTTGGGCTCCACTTTGATGTCATTGGAGGCCTTGCGCCAGAACAAGCCCGAGACCCCGAAGCTGGCCAAGCCGAGTCCGCCCACGACGGCGCCGAACACGCGCTGCACGGTGCCGGCCGAGCCCGAGGCTTGCACGGGCTCGGGCGTGTCGTGGGGCGCGGGCGCGGTGGCAGCGACGGGCGCGGTCTGCGGCGTGCTCGAATCGACAGGGGCGACCGCGGGCGCCGCGACCGCCTCGGGCGCGGGCTTCGGAGGCGTCTTGCTCACCGCGCCCACGTCCACGGTGAGCGTTTTGCTGTCGCGTTCGCTCAATTTTACGGAATATTTGCTGTCTTCGTGGCCCGGGGCGCGCACGCTGATCTTGTGCTCGCCGGGGTTGGTAGGGAGGGCGGTGCCGAGCGAGACGCGACCGAGCAGCACCTCGTCGCGGTACACCTGAGCGTCCGCCGGCACCCCCGGCGCGAACTGGATGTTGAGGCGCGGCATGCGGGTGCCTAGAGACGACAGGCGCTGCTCCGCTTCTTGCTTCACGCGGTCGTCGCCTTCGCGGCCCGCCCGGTCGCGGGCCATCAGCCAATGGCTTTGGGCCTCGACCAGCATGCCGAGCTTCTCTTCGCAGTCGGCCAGGTTGATGGTCGTCTTCAGCTTCGGGTCGAGGCGCAGGCTTTCGACCAAGTGGGGCAGCGCCTCTCTGAGGTTGCCTTGTTGCTTGAGCTTGTAGCCCTGGGTCAGGTGCTCGCGAGCCGCAGCGGGATCGAGCGCCTCTTGGGCGCGGGCGCCGGGCGTGGTGGCAAGAACGGCGAAGGCGAGGGCGGTCGGAATGAAGGCCCGACGTGCCAAGAAGCTAAGGGGCGAACAGGTCATCGTCTGGTTTTGGACGGGGCGCGGGGGCGGGGGCGGCAGGCTTGGCAGGAGCGGGGGCGGGGACCGCAGCGGGCGGAGGTGCTTCTTTAGCCTGCGATTTCGACGGTTTGCCCGTGTGGCGGATGGGCTGGGGCTGAGGGGGCGGCGGTGCGACGTTGGCCGCCGCGGACTCGACGACCGCCACCGGCGCCGGGGCGAGCGTGGGCGCGGGTGTTGGCGCGGGGGCAAGAACCGGCGGCGGCGTGGCCGCCACGGGGGTGTTGTTGGCGGGCGCGTTGGCCGCTGGTGGCGCCGCTGCGGAGTGGTCCGCCGTTGCCGGTGCATGCAGGACGAACCAAGCCGCGGCCGCCACCGCGCCGAGCGACGCTACGCTCAACCCGATCCAAAGCCCGGCGCGCGACGGCTTGGGTGCCGTTAGCTCTAAAGTCGGCGACGGCGTGAAAGCGACGGGAGCGCGCGTACCCTGACTTGCCGAAGGCACGCTCTGCGCCGCCACGCCGGGCGCCGAAACGCGCTGCGGAGCCATCACCGTCGAGGCGTTGGAGATGGTGGGCGCCGGCGTGAGCGCGCGTCCGGTGAACGGAGCCAGCGCTTGCGCCAGCTCGGACACCGATTGGTAGCGATCTTTGGCTTCGCCGGCCATGGCGCGGTGCACGACGTTGGCCAGCTCCGGCGGCAGGTCGGGCCGGAAGGCCTCGATGCGCGGCGCGGCGCCCATCAAGATGCTGTACAGGATGGCGTTGTAGTTCTCGCCGTTGTGCGGCTTTTGCCCCGACAGAAGCTCGAACAAAATCACGCCCAGCGCATAGATGTCCGCGCGCTCGTCGAGCTCTTTTTGGCCGCGCGCTTGCTCGGGCGGCATGTAGTAGGGCGTGCCGAGCGTGATGCCGGTGCGGGTCGCCGCCTCCGGGCGGTGCTCGGTGCTCTTGAGCTTCGCGATGCCGAAATCGAGGATCTTGACCAGGTCGCCGCCGTCACCACGCTGCTGCAGCAGTAGGTTTTCGGGCTTCAAGTCGCGATGCACGATGCCGCGCCCGTGCGCCGCCAGCAGCCCGCGGCAAACCTGAATCAGAATGTGGGCGGCGCGCGCGATGGGGAGCGGGCCGTTGCGAGCCAGCGTCTTCGCCAGATCCTCGCCTTCCAAGAACTCCATCACGATGTACGGAGCACCGTCCGGCGAGCTGCCGAAGTCCGTCACCGCGGCGATGTTCTCGTTCTCGAGCGAGCCGGCGGCCTGCGCTTCGCGGCGAAAGCGCGCCAGAATTTCGGGATGCCCCGCCAGCTCGGCGTGCAAGAATTTCACCGCAAAGCGGCGGCCGATGACGTCGTGGCGGGCTTCGTAAACGGAGCCCATGCCGCCTTCGCCCAATAGACGGACGAGTCGGTACTTCTCACCGACCACCTCGCCCACTCGCGACGCCTGAGGATCCATCACCAACCGCGTTTCACGAGATCATGTTCGAGTCGAAGGGTCAAGGGATCCTCCGCTTCGAACGCCAATCATCTGTTACCACCGGCAGTTAGACCACCTTCCCTGAACGGGCACTAGAGCGTCAAACGGTTTGCTGGGGCACCGAAGTTCACGAGTTAGCGATTTCAAGCGTCGCCGCGTGGGGGGAGGCTCGGCCGAATTCACTTCGGCCGAGGGGGGCGGCGCGTGCCGCCCCAACCAGGAAGGACCTAGAACGCAGCGACTGCAAACTGATGGGCGTTCTAGGCGGCTTCGAGCACACCGAAGGCGGCTATTCCGGCCTTGCGTAGCTGTCGACGCAGCTCGTCGGCGCGGGTGGCAGGCACCGCCAACAGGGCCGCAAGCAAGTCGGCCCCGAAGCGATCCAGCGTAGTCGTACCGCAGGCGGCAAAGTCTTGCGATGCGCCGCTCAGCACCGCGGCCCAGGCGCCGCACAGGTCGCGAAATTTTTGCGAGTAGCGGGAGTGACTGTCGAGGTAGCCGCGGCTTTGCAGCGTGAGCTGCACCTCTTTGGTGAAGCCATCGGCTGGAAGCGATTCCAGACGTAGCAGACGCGGTAACAGTGCTGCCGAACGGCTGGCGCCTTGGGCCATCAAGGCGGCGGAAAGCGCAGACTCGAAATGAGCGAAGGCGGGGGCCGGGACGACGACGGCTGCGGGCGGCGCGTCGGCGACGGCTGCGGGCGGCGCGTCGGCGACGGCTGCGGGCGGCGCCACTTCGAGTGGCGTTTCGGCGGCGGGCTCAATCTCCGGCGCGGGCGCGTGGACCGCGACGCTCAGCGAGCCGCCCGACAATTCGAGCTCGACGGGACCGTCGACGTAACCCTCGTCGTCTTCGAAGAACAACACGAAGGGTTCCGCAGAAACCGGCGCGAAGGGCGCAAGCTCGAGCGTGGCCGGGCCGGTCAGCTCCGCGCCGATCCAGATGGCCCCGCCGGAGATCTCGGCGTTGTCGTTGGGAAACTCGGAGGCAAGCGACGGAAAACCCACGCCGCGAGGCTAGGTCCATCGGTGGATCACGGCCAAAAAAGCCGTCGGCGCGCGCTCTCTTATTTAGGCGCAATCGGCGCCGTGGCCGCGTTGCCGGCAAATCGGTCTGGTTGGGTAGTTGGCCGGTACGTCGAGCATGTCCGCGGGGTGCGCTATGGTTGGGGCGTGTCGGGCCTTTTCAGAACCGCTGGTTTTGGCTCTCGTGGGCCTTTGGCAGGGTTGTTCGCGACCTTGCTGATGCTGAGTGCTTGCACGCCCTCGCGGCCGCCGAGTTGGGCCGAAGGCGGTGCGCCGCTGGCGTTCGCGCCGGCGCGCTGGGAGCGCGAGAGCGGCGGTCCGGTGGAGCTGCGCGCCGACGGCCACGTGCTGGTCGACGGGGACTTGATGTTCGTGCTCGACCGCGTGGGGCGCGTCGCCAACGACGATTACGATCCCTACGCGGTGCTGTTGCCCGACGGTCAGCTCGTCGGGGCCGACCAACTGCAGCTGGGGCGCGTGGGCGTGACCAACGCCTCGCCGCCGGGCGCGCTCGAAGCTTGGTTGGCGGTGACGCCCGACGGCCACGTGACGTACTTCGATACCGACGGCGAACGCACCCCTGGCGGCGCTTGGCGCGGTTGTGAGGGGCCTGTGCACCGTACTTGCACCTTGGTCACTCAGCTGTTGGCGGTGGCGAGCTATCGCGGCACGCGCAGCGGAGTTGGAATCGGCGTAGGGGTGGGCGTGGGCGTCGGCGTGGGCTTCTGAGCGTGCTAAATCCAGAGCGCAAATGCTGGACGCTCGCTATGTCGCCGACAACTTGGACGAAGTTCGCCGCATGCTCACGCGGCGGTCGCCCGGCTCTGCCGCGCTTCTGGACGGGATTTCCAGTCTGTCGGCCAAGCGCCGCGAGCTGATCGGCAAGACGGAGGGGCTGCAAGCCGAGCGCAACGCCGCCAACGACGGCATGGCGCAGCTGGCCAAGAGCGGTGACAAGCAAGCCATGGCCGAGCGGCGTGAGCAGCTCAAGGCCCTGAGCGAGCGCATCAAAGATCTCGAGAGCGAGCTTTCGGCGATCGAGACCGAGATGCAAGACCGCCTGCTCAGCATCCCGAACGTGCCGCATCCCTCGGCGCCGGATGGCGAGAGCGACGAGCACAACCCCACCGTGCGCACGTGGGGCAACGCGCCGTCCTTCGCGTTCGAGCCCAAGCCACACTGGGAGATTGGCACCAACTTGGGCATCTTGGACTTGGAGCGCGCCGCCAAGCTGTCGGGCGCGCGCTTCTCGGTGCTGTGGGGCGCGGGCGCCCGGCTAGAGCGCGCCTTGATCGCGTTCATGCTGGATTTGCACACCCGAGAGCACGGATACACCGAGGTTTATCCGCCATTTTTGGTGCGCGCGGAGGCCCTGGTCGGCACCGGCAACCTGCCCAAATTCGAAGACGATTTGTTCAAGACGCGCCGCAGTGATCCCAACGATCCGAGCGCGCTTTACCTGGTTCCGACGGCGGAGGTGCCGGTCACCAACCTGCACGCCGACGAGGTGCTGGAGGCGGCGGACATGCCCCGCGCCTACTGCGCGTACACGCCCTGCTTTCGCAGCGAGGCCGGCTCGCACGGTCGCGACGTGCGCGGCCTGATCCGTCAACATCAGTTCGACAAAGTCGAGCTGGTGCGCTTCGCGACGCCCGAGAGCGCGCTCGAACAATTGGAGCTACTGACGAGCCACGCCGAAGAAGTGTTGCGCCGCTTGGGGCTGCACTATCGCGTGGTCGAGCACTGCGCGGGTGACCTCACGTTTTCGTCGACCAAGTCTTACGATCTCGAGGTGTGGTTACCCTCGCAACAGGCGTTCCGCGAAATCTCCAGCTGCTCTACTTTTGGCGATTTTCAGGCTCGCCGCGCGAAAATTCGCTACCGACCCGAGCCCAAAGCCAAGCCGCGCTTGCTGCACACACTGAATGGCTCTGGTCTCGCGATCGGCCGCACCTGGCTGGCGATTTTGGAGCAGTACCAGCAAGCCGACGGCAGCGTGCTCGTGCCCGAGCCGCTGCGCGCCTTCATGGGTACCGATCGTATTACCGGCGTCGCGATCGGCTGAGCGGCGCCGCTCCCG
>JBEQSW010000496.1:0-6084 GCA_040348565.1 Myxococcales bacterium
CCTCACCCCTACCCCCTCACCCCTCACCCCTCACCCCTCACCCCTCACTTGCGCGTTGGGTCGTTGTCGACGAGCGTGAAAGCCGACGGGTTCCACCAGCCTTCTTTGAGCAAGAGCGGGTCTGGACCGATGAAGATGGCGGTGTAACCGCGGCCGGCCACGATGGACGGGACGTGAGATGCGGCCAGGATGTCGGACCAGGCTTCTTGGAACGCGACGCCACCTTTGTCGTCCATGGCTTGTAGGCCGTAGTCGAAGTTTTCGACGCCGAGCTCGGATGGCGAATAGCGCGTGTCGGCCGGGCGCGGCGCGATGGAGCCGAAGCTCAAGCTGCTGGCAAACAGCAAGGACACTGCACCTTTGTCGCCCGAAGCGCGGATCGCGAGCGAGCGGGTGGCTTGCGACGCATGCACGGCTTGCAGCCCCACCGTGCCGCCGCCGACCACGCGCGAGAGCTTGACGATGATGGGCTCGAGCGTCGGCGAGGTGGGCGTGTAGGCCGGGCCGCACACGGACGTTTCGACCGTGTCGGTGTAGGCGACGCCGCCGCTGCAACCGGTGAGCACCATCAAGATGCTGCGGCCGATGGCCACGGTTCCGGGTGGCAAAGCCGCCAACGGCCGCGCGCGCAGCGTCGGAAACTCGAACGGCCCCGTCACCGGCACCCCGCTGTCGCCGGCGGCGCCGCCCGAGCCCGGAGTTGCAGCCTCGCCGGCGGCGCTGCCCCCGGCGCCCGCGTCTCCTCCCGCGGCGCCACCCAAGCCGAGCACGGCGGCGTTTGCCGGCGTCACTTTGGCTTCCTCGCTCTCTGCCAGCGCGACCGCCGCTTCACAATCGAGCCCATCCAGCCGGGACAGCTCCCCCGACAGCACCCAGGGCTGGATCGTGTCGTCGACCAAGGACAAGCCGTCGAGCGCGGTCAAGGTGGTGGAGGCGGCGTAGGCGAGCTCGGTCCCGGGGTTGCCGACGAAGTCTTGCGTTTGCCCGTCTTCGCCGACCCGCGCGAAGCAAAGCCGCACACTCGGCGCGTCGACGACGGCGTTGACGATCGTCAAAACGTCGTCCCCCATAGCCTCGTCGTCGGGGTTGATGCGGCCGCCCTGGCTCTGGTTGCCGGTGTTGAACGCCCCGCTTCCAAAGCCCGAAGCTCCCCCGCTTCCACCAGCCGAGCTGCCCGCCTTGGGTTGACGCGCCAAGGCGTCGTGATTCGTGGTGCACCCGCCGGCGGTGCCCAAGGCGAGCAAGAACGCGAGCCCGAGCGCCCGCGTTGCGTCCGTCCGCAGAGCCACCGCGCCTAGCCGAACCATACCGGCAACATACTCCGCCCGGCGCACTCACGCACGCTAGTGAAGCGCGCGCGGCGGGGTCGGCGTCGCGGGTGGGACTACCTCGCGGGCCAAGAGCGGATGCGCGAATTCGAGCGGCCCGTGACCTTTGCCGAGCCCCGGCGCCCGGCGAATCGCTTCCACCACGTAGTCGCGCGCACGCGCCACCGCTCCCTGGAGGGTCAGCCCCTCGGCGACCCCGGCCGCGATGGCGGAGGCCAATGTGCAGCCAGTACCGTGCGTCGAGCGCGAAATGATCCGCGGCCCTTCGAAGCGGTGATCCGCGCCGTCGGCGGTCCGAAGCACGTCCACCACCGTGTCGCCCTCCAGGTGCCCGCCCTTCATCAAGACCGCGCTCGGCCCCAGCGCCAAAAGCGCGTCCGCCGCGCGCTCCAAGTCGCGCGGCGTCTTGATCGTCATGCCCGTCAGCACCTCCGCCTCGGGCACGTTCGGGGTCAGCAACGACGCCAGCGGCAAGAGCCGGAGCACGAGCGCGTCGTGAGCTCCCTTGTCCAGCAACCGCGCGCCACCTTTGGCCACCATGACCGGGTCGACGATCAGCGGTACCCCGAACGCCAAGCTCTCGCACACGTCCGCCACCGCTTCGACCACCCGCGCCGAGCCCAGCATGCCGGTTTTGATCGCGTCGGCGCCCAAGTCGCTCAATACCGACTTCATCTGCTGGGCCACGAAGCGCGGGTCGATCTCGAGCACCTCGTCCACGCCCAAGGTGTTCTGAGCGGTGAGGGCTGTCACGGCCGTCATGGCAAACCCGCCCAACATGGTGATGGTCTTGATGTCGGCTTGAATGCCCGCGCCCCCGCCCGAGTCCGACCCGGCCACGACCAGGATCCTGGGCTTCGTGCTCTCTGCTTCCAGCCGCCGCTTCATGCCGACTTCCTAGCACCGAAAAACGGCCCTGGTCTCGGACCCGCGTTGCTCGCTACTATGGAGGCTTACTCGTGCCCGAGCCCGCCAGGTGAGCGACACCGCAGAAGAGAGAGCCCAAGCGCTCGTCGGTACCACGCTGGGCGAGGGCTATCGGCTCGAGGCGCTGATCGGCCAAGGCTCGATGGGCGCCGTGTACCGCGCCCAGTCGGTGACGGGCGCCGAGCTGGCGGTCAAGACGCTGACTGCCGACATCATGGGCGAGCAGACCGCGCAGCGCTTTCTGCGCGAGAGCGAGCTGGTGCGGCGGCTCAAGCACCCGCACGTCGTCCGCACCCTCGACTCCGGCGTCGACGCGACCACGGGCTTGATGTTCCTGGTCATGCCGCTGCTCAAGGGCCGCGACCTCGACCACGTGCTGGAAGAGCTGGGTGCGCTCGAGCCCGAAACCGTCGTGCGCATCGCGCTGCAAGCCGCGCGCGGGCTGTCTGCCGCCCATCGCATCGGCATCATCCACCGCGACGTCAAGCCGGGCAATTTGATCTTGGACGAAGAAGACGGCGAGATCGTCGTCCGGGTCTGTGATTTCGGCATCGCCAAGCAGCTGGGCAGCGAAAGCTCGCTGACCGAAACCGGCAGTCAGCTCGGCACCCCCGACTACGTTTCGCCCGAGCAGCTGAAGAGCAGTAAGCACGTCGACGAGCGCACCGACGTCTGGAGCCTAGGCGCTACTTTGTATCAAATGCTGTGCGGCGCAGCCCCCTTCGCCCACATCGACTCGGTCTTCGACTTGATCACGGCCATCTTGACCGAAGACGTGCCGCACCTGCAGGACCGCGCGCCGTGGCTGGACGCTTCGCTGTCGCTGATCGTGCACAAGGCCTTGCAGCGGGATCCGAACCAGCGCTGGGCGACGCTCGAAGACATGGCCGACGCCCTGCGTCCCTTCGCTGGAGGCGACGAGCTGCTGGACTCGACCCGCATTCGCCCCGTCGAAAGCGAGCGACGCCACACCGTCGCCGCCCGCGCCGATCTCAAAGACGCGCCAACCCAAACCTCCCTGCCGCCCGCGCCGCTCGGCCCCACCGACGAGCTCGGCCTCGTCAACAAGAGCCTGGCCGGCCGCTACCTGGTCAAGCGCTTGATCGGTAAAGGCGGCATGGGCAACGTGTACGAGGTCGAAACCGGCAGCGGCGAGAGGCTGGCGGCCAAGGTGGTGTCGGCCGGCGTGCAGGGCGCGAGCCCGTCCACGCTGCAACGCTTCGCGCGCGAAGCCAAATCATCCAGCGCCATCAGCAGCCTGAACGTCGTTCGCACCATCGACGCCGGCTGCGACGACCAGCTCGGCTTTCCGTACATCATCATGGAGCTGCTGCACGGCGTCGATCTGTCCAGCATCTTGAAGCGTGAAGGCGCGCTCCCCAGCGAAGTCGCCGTCAGGCTGGTGGTGCAGGCGGCGCGCGGGGTCGCGGCCGCCCACGCCCGCGGCGTCGTGCACCGCGACATCAAGCCCGCCAATCTGTTCTTGCAACAAGACGCCAAGACTTCGGAAATTACCGTCAAAGTCTGCGATTTTGGCGTCGCCAAGCGCATCGGCGGCGTCGGCGTGAGCTCCGGCGCCAGCCACAGCCTCACGCGCTCGGGCGGCATGGTCGGCTCGCCCATGTACATGTCGCCCGAGCAGGCGCGCAACGCCAAGGCCGTCACCGAGCGCACGGACGTGTGGAGTCTGTCGGTCGTGCTGTGGGAAGCCTTGTCGGGGCAACGCTTGTGGGGCGGACAGAGCTCGCTGGGCGAGCTAATCGTGGCCATCTGCACCCAGCCCGTGCAGCGCTTGGACGTCGTCGCCCCCTGGATTTCGCGCGAGCTGACGCGCGTCGTGCACCGCGGGCTGGAGCGCGATCCGGAGCTGCGCATCCCCAGCGTGCGTGCGCTGCTGGAGGAGCTCGACCCCTTCGCCGGCGGCTCCGATCGCATCGCCATGAGCCAGCTGCACGGGCTCACCGAAGCCCAGCGCGGCGAGCTGTCACTGAAAGTCAGCTTGTCCGACGCGGCCATGCGCGGCATCGCCGAGCTGGGCAAAAATCTGCCTGCAAAGCCAGCTCCACAGGTTGGCACGGCCGTCGTCATCGACGGCAACGCGCGCAAACGAAAGCCAGAAAAGGCGACCGGCGCCAGCAAAAGCGCCATGTTCGGCGTCGCGCTGCTCTCGGCGGCGATCGCGGGCGGCTCGGCGTATTTCTTCGCGCGCAGCGCCAGCAACGGCGGCGCTCCCGCACCCTCCACGTCGCCCGGCGCCCCCGCCCGCGTCGTGGCCGCAACCGTGCAAGTGCTACCGGCGGACGCGCGCGTGGTCACCCGCGACGGCGTCTTGCCGGTGGTGGCCGGCGTTGCCACATTGCGCGGTCAAGCCGGCGAAACCTTGAACGTGACCGTGCAAAGCGGCAGCCGCAGCAAGACTTTCGCGGTCTCGCTCGGCAGCGACGGCGTCGCGACGCCCAGCCGCCTGATCTTGGAGTAGCGTCTGCGCATGATTCGCACCGGCCGGCTGCGTGCGTTCCGGATCGTGCTGTTCGCCCTGGCGACGCTGATCGCGGTGCCGGCCAGCGTCGTGCTTCGTGCCGTCTTCTTCCCGCCTCGGCTCGACGTTCCTTCGATCAAAGGCGAGCAAACCTACCAAGACCCCGTGCTGCTCGAGCGCGCGTGGCACCTACCCGTTGCCGCAACGTACCAGCGCCGCTTGTTCTATCAACCGAACGGCTCCGTGTGCGGCCCCACCTCGGTCGCCAACGTGGAGCGCTCACTCGGCCACGAATCAGCCTCGGTCGACTCGGTGCTGGCCGGCAGCGGCAAGTGTTGGAGCGGCCTGTGCCTGATGGGGCTCTCGCTCGACGAGCTCGCCGACGTTGCCCGCCACGCCAGCGGCCGCCAAGTCACCGTCTTACGCGATCTCACGCTGCCGCAATTTCGGGCCGAGCTCGCCCACGTCAACGACCCCAACCGCCGCTACATCGTCAATTTTCAACGGGCCATGTTGTTCGGACAAGGCGGCGGTCACCATTCCCCCATCGCCGGCTACCTCGAAGCCGAAGACTTGGTGCTCGTGCTCGACGTCAACGAAAACTTCAAGCCCTGGCTGGTCAAGTCCGAGCGCCTCTTCCAAGCCGTCGACATCGCCGACTCCGGCAAAAAACGCGGCCTGCTCCGCATCGAATAGCCAGGCGAATATCGGGCGCTGGCCTCTTCGCAAACGTCAGGCCGGGCCTCCCTCCCGCGCCCGAAAGGCTTCGGTTCCATTCGGCGGGGCGTCAGTGCTATGGCGTCCCTGCCTCACCCAAGGCCCCTTGGCGGAATGGCATACGCAGGAGACTTAAAATCTTCGGACCGAAAGGTCGTCCCGGTTCGAGTCCGGGAGGGGCTACCACGCTGCACTTAACTGACGCTTGCGACTGGCCGAAATGGGAGTAGCTGTTGCCCATGCCTGCCGCCGATCTCATTCGCTACTGCGCGGCTTGTGACGAAGGTCGCGCCGCGCTCGCCGCCGCCGCCGAAAACGAGGAAGCGCGCGCCGCTATCTTGCGCGAGCACCCGCGCCACCTCGCCACCAAAACCGACATCGCCGGCACTCCCATGTGCGCGCGTTGCCTCGAGTACGCAGCCCAAGGTCGCAAAGCCGGCTTCTATTTCGAACAGATCGACAAGCCCCGCGAAAGCGTCTTCTAACGAACCTCGCCAACCGAGCTCGCCACGCAGGCCACCACGAGAATCGGGGGCCAACGATCGCCACTAGCCCTGCCGTTCGCTGCTGGGTGGTAGGCCCAGTCTCGTTCGTGGCGACGCCGCCCAGCTGGGCGGCGAGACAGGCCTCCCC
>JBEQSW010000499.1:0-23493 GCA_040348565.1 Myxococcales bacterium
TCGAAAAGACCCGCCGGCACGGCGGCAGCCCGAAGCGCTCGCGCGGCTTGCCACCTCGAACGATCGAGATTTTTTCACAGGGAGGACGGGAGGACGGGAGGACGAGACAGAGGCGAGCATTTTGGGGTTCGCGCTGCCGCCAGCGAACCCGAAGCGTCATCTTGGGTTCAACCCCTCTGGCTTTCTCTCGAGGGAAATATTTTTGGTTTTGGTCCTCCAAAAACAAAAATGCGTTCTCGCCTCCCCGTACCTCCCGTACTCCCGTCCTCCCTGTAAAATCTCGGGCCTTCGAGAGGGCTCTTGGATTCCGAAGCGGTCGCGCAGGTGGCCTGGCGACGCTACGGGAGTTTCTGCAAGGGATCTGCGGCGCGGCAGCCCAGGATGTGATGAATCGTTAGGAGCTGCGGCGCGGCAGCCCTCGATGTTGATGAATCGTTAGGCGCGTTGAAGGGCAAACAAAAGCAGCGGCGACGTGGCTCGGGGTCTCGGCGACCTGCGGGTGCGGATTGGCCGCGGGCGTCCATGGTTCGGTCGAAAGCGTCCACCGCGTGGGTCGACCGCGCCAACCAGCGGTCAAATTCGGGCACTCTTGCCTCCTGCAAACTGGCACGTGGTTTGCGTTGGCGCGGCCGATCTTGTCTCCCGCCGAACCCGATTCCGAGCCCGGCACCCACGCCAGCCAGCGGCTCTTGAAGGGCGAACGCGACGCCTACCGCGCTGTCTTCGACCAGAGCCCGCAGGCGCTGCTGCTGTGTGAGGTCGGCAGCTTGACCATCATTGCTGCCAATCAGCTAGCCGCGAAGCTGCACGGCGCTACTCCCGACGAGCTCGTCGGTACCTCGCTGTTCGCGCTGCGGCGCATCTCCGACCTCACCAGCGTGATGCTGAAGCGCGCCGCCGGCCGGGAGATTGCGCTCGGCTTTGGCTACCACACGCGCCAAGACGGCACGACGTTTCCGGTCCAGCTCTCGGCTCACCCGAGCGAGCTCGACGGCCGCCCGGCCTGGCTGTGCGTGCTGCGCAGCCTCGAGGACGTGCTCGCGCCTCGCGACGGCGAGCAGGAACGTCGCCTATTCGAAGCCATCGGGCGCATGGCGGGCGGCGTGGCCCACGACATCAACAACCTGCTCTCGGTCGTGCTTTCGTTCGCCAGCCTGGCGGCGTCACAACTGCCCGCGGCTTCCAGCACCCGCGACGACTTGGCGGAAATCCGTGGCGCCGCCGAGCGCGCTTCCGCGCTCACCAAACAGCTACTCAACCTTTCGCGCAAGGCGCCCGCGGTGCCCAAGCCGCTGCAGCTCAACGACGTGGTGCAGCGGCTCGAAAAGCTACTGCGGCGCCTGCTCGACGAACACCTGCTCATCGACTTCGTGCTCGCCCCCGAGCTCGACCAGGTGCTGGCCGATGCTTCACAGGTGGAGCGGCTGTTGGTGCAGTTGGTGAGCGAGGCGCGCCACGCCTCGCCCAAAGGCAGCCGCGTGGTGATCGAAACGCGCAACGTGCGGCTCGACGTCGAGCACGGCAGCGACCGCCACGTGATGCTGTCCGTTCACGACAGCGGCGGCTCGATTTCGCCCGACGTCGCCGCCATGTCGTCCTTCGTGGACGCCGGCAGCGCGTGGTTGGAGAGCGAGCCCGCTTCGGGCACGCGCTTCGTCGCCTGCTTCCCGAGCCTGGCCAGCGTCGCCCCCGCCGTCGGCGCCGAGCCACGTCCCCGCCGACACGAGACGGTGCTGATCGTCCAAGACAACCCCCACCTCCGCAAGACCGTCAAAACGTACTTCGCCCGCGAAGGTTACCGCGTGCTCGAAGCCGAAAGTTGCCTCGAAGCCGCGCGCCTCGCCGAGCGCGAAGCGCGCATCGATTTGCTGCTGTGCGATTTTTCGCTACCAGACGGCGACGGCCCCGAGCTCGCGCGGGCGCTTCGCCAACAGCTACCTCGGCTCAAGGTATTGATCGCTACCGGGCACATCGAACAGCGTGCGGCCCTCCGCGAGGACGACCGCACCGCCGTGATCAGCAAGCCGTTCGACCTCCAGCAGTTCGGCGCGCTGGTGCAACGCCTACTGGACGCCAAGCCCGCCAGTCAGCGTTGAGCGCGACGGCGCTTCAAGCCGAACAACGCGCCCAGCAACGTCACTAGGCTGATGACGCCGCTCGAGGCCGGCGCGTGGCCCATCTGACATGCGGCGCTGTCGTGCGAAGTAGCGTCGTCGCCATTGGTGGCTTCCGGCGTCGTGGGCGTCGTCCCGGGGGTGCCGGTGCCCGTGCCTTTGTCCGTGCCCGAGGCCGTGCCCTGACCGTTCGAGCTCACCGGCGTCTCGAGGTCGCCGGCGTCGGTCGCGCCGTAGTACGGCGGGCGGCAAACGGCTGATGGCGGCTCAATCGGATCAGCCGCGCATTCGGCGCCAGGCGGGCAGGCCGGGCTCGTGGCCGTGACCGACTGATCGCAGCTCCATCCGGCCGGGCATTGGGCGGACGAGGTGCAATCAATCTGCTTCGCAACGCACTGAAATTGCCCCGTGGGTTGCGGCGAGCAGTCCGGGACGGGGATCGGCAGGGGCGCCGGTGCGTTCGCCGAACCCGCCGCCCCGCCCGCCGGAGCCGGCGCCGCGCCAGCGCCTCCCGGCGTCGGACCCGAGCCGTTCGTCCCCGCGGTTGCGCAGCCGCTCATCTGCTCTTGGCACATGAAGCCCTCGCCACAATCAGCGTCGGCCTGGCACGGCAAGAGGTAGAGCGGCGTGCACATGCTCACGCTCTTCGGATCGCACGCGGCAGTCCCGCAGCCGCAATTCGGAACGTCCGGGGCACAGGCGCAGTCCGTCACCGGACACGCTTCGGTCCACGTGTGACACACCATGCCGGGCGCGCACTCGGCATCGGCGGTACAGTGGGCGGGCGCGCAGCCCATCACCTCGGTGGTGGTGCACGGCTCCGGCGCGGGACAAGACTCACCCGCCGCGCACGGCGGCGTCGAAGCGCAGCTGCCCGAAGCTCCCACGACCGTACATTCGAACCCCACCCCACAGGCAGGCCCGGTGCCGCAGCCAGGCAGCGGCGCAACGATCGCGCTCGACAGCGAGCTGAACAAGAAGACGGCGGAGGCCGCGAAGGTGGCGGGTAGGAAGCGAAGCTGGGTCATGAACAAATCTCCTCGGTGGGCGCGGGGTGGGCGCACGTGGCGAGCCAAGCGGCGGGTGACACTCGGCTCTGCAGCCAGTGTGCCAGGCGTCAGATGCACCCGCCAAATGAATTTATCGTTTAATTTTAAGCACCTACACTGTGCCACCCTCAGCCGTCCCTGGCACAAAGGCGGGCGGGCAAGTCGCGGATTTGGTAAGGGCCAGGCGCTTTGACCGCGCCTCTCCTTGCCTGTCCTAAGCAGACCCGCTGTCCGGGCTGTCCTCTCGGCGCCGAATCGTACGAGACAGGGCTGGAACGAAAGGGTCGCGGCCTACAGTCGGCGCTCAGCGCCTACCCCAGTCTGCAGCCCGAGCTGGGCGAGCCGCGCCCAGCCTCCCCGACGCTCCACTATCGACTGCGCGCCAAGCTCGTGAGTCACGGGCGCGCGCTCGGCTTGTTCGAACGAGGCTCGCACCACGTGCTCGACGTTGCCGGCTGCCGCGTGCTGTCGCCGTCGCTCACGCGCGCCAGCGAAGCCCTGCGCCGCCTGCTGCCGCTGCCGATCCATGGCGCCGATTTGCGCGAGACCTCGGAGGGAGTGCTGATCACGCTGCTGACCGAGCAGTCCCCGTCTCACCGCGAGCTCGAGCACGCGGCGCGCCAGTTGGTCGACGAAGGCGCCGCGGTCAGCGTCGCTATCGCACGGCGGCGCGACGGCGACGTGCGGCTGTTGTCCGGCGAGCCCGAGGTCGTGGTGGGCGCCAAGACGGCGCGGCACGCGCTCGCACCGAACGCGCCCTACGCCTACGCCGCGCACGGCGGCTTCGTGCAAGCCCACGCCGAGCAAGCCAGCTACGTCTACGCCGAGCTCGCCCGCGGGCTGGTCGCAAAGCTGCCTCACTTGGCGCAACCGGCGGTGCTCGAGCTGTTTGCCGGTAACGGCAGCTTGGCCCTCGCGCTGTCGCGCACGGGTGCGCGCGTCACCGCCGTGGAAGCCTACGCGCCCGCCATTCAACTGGCCGAGCGCGCCGCTCGAGAGCAGAGCTTGAGCCTGCGGGCGGTGGCCAGCGATGCCACCCGCTTCATGCTCACCGACAGGGGTGAGCGCTTCGACGCGGTGATCGTCAACCCGCCGCGACGCGGCCTCGATGCGGAGCTGCGCCGTGCCATTGCCGGCGCCGAGCCGCGCGTTTTGGCTTACGTGTCCTGTAACCCCCATACGCTGGCGCGCGACGCCTGGCACCTGCAACGGCTGGGCTTGAATCTCGAGCGCGCCGAGCCGCTGGACATGATTCCGTGGAGCGACGCGGTCGAGGTCTTGGCCTGGTTTGCGCCACACACGCCGGCCGCTCCGCGCGTATTGCGCGAAGACGACGACTTTCTCGCAGTCGAAAAAGGCCCGCACGAAGCCGTGCAAGCCGCGGCGAAAGCACCTAGCCTGACGGCGCGGGTACGCCGGTTGCCCGGCTGCGCGGAGGCGCTGGCGCTCGACGCCTGGGGCGACGGCGTGAGCGGAGTGTGTTGGTTCGCCAAGCACGCCTCCGCGCTCGACCGGTGGCGCCAAGCATCATTCAGCGCGGAGCGCTCGCTGTTGGTCTTGGCACGCGGCAATCTGCGCAAGCAAGGCACCATCACTCGTCGTGGCCCTGCCGGAACCGGGCCGGGCAGTCGCTACAAGAAACAGCGCGACCTGGGTCGTCACTCGCTCCTGGAGGTGACCAACGGCGATCTCGGCGAGGCTCCGACGCTGCGCGACTTTGCCAGCATCAGCCACCCCGTGCTGGGTGCGACCCACGACGGCGACCACGCCAGCAATCAATTTCTGGAGCACCGCCATGGCTTGGATCGCTCCTTCGTGCACTGCCTGAGCAGTCGGCTGCGCGTCGGCCCCGAGACAGACTTGTACGCCGAAAGCGAGCTTTCGCCGGACCTGGCGCGGGTGGTCGCGAGCCTGAGCTCAGACCAGACCGCGCGCCAAGGCGACTAAAATGGCCCCGACGTGCACGCCGTGAACGATGCTGCCGTCCACCGCCAACCGTGACAAGTCGGCGAGCGGCACGCGCACCACCTCCAAGACCTCGCTCTCTTCCGGGGCGGGAGGCTTGGTCGCGCGGGCCCCCCGCGCGAGGAAGAAGTGAGCGCGAGTGGTGTGCCGGGCTGGCTCGGTGGAAACACTCTGGATACTTACCCAGTCGTTCGACTCGTAGCCGGTCTCTTCCAAGAGCTCGCGACGGGCAGCCTCTTCCGGCGTTTCGTTCGGGTCGATCACCCCCGCCGGCAGCTCCAGGCTCGTGCCCGCGATGCCGTGGCGGTATTGCCGTACGAGCACGACCTCGGAAGCATCCGTGACACAAAGCACGCTGGCCCAGTCCGGGCCGTGAATGACGTGAAAACGCTCGATCTCGTGACCGTTGCCGAGACGCACGCGGTCCGCGCGGAGCTGCAGCCAGCGCTCGTCGATCAAGAGCTTGCTGTCTAGTACCTGCCAGGGTTTCACGCGATACTCGTAACACGACTCGCGTTATCATGGTGACAGTGAGCGAAGACCTGCGCCGTGCCTTACAAGACCCGGGCTACACGCCACCCCGCCGCGCCTTCGCGGACATCGTCGCGTTGTTGGCTCACCCAGAGCTTGCCGAGCGCGCCGAACGGGCGCTGTTGTCGGCGGGGCTCCCGGCCGCCAGCTACGCCGCCGAAAACCTCGTGCGCGAGCCGAGCAACGGCGACGCCGCGGAGGCCGCCCCCGCGCTCGTTCGTTTGATCGGTCGCGCCGCGCGGGCGCACGACGCGCCCGAGTTGCTGGACGCGCTGGCCAAGGCGCTCCACAGCCCCCACCCGGAAACGCGCCGTCAGGCTGCGATGGCTCTCGGCAAGACCGGGCGGTCCGCGGCCGAGCCGCTGCTGCTCGGCTGCCTCGATACGACGGATCCGAAGCTGCTTCGCTCGGTGGTCGAGGCGCTGGGCAAAGTCGGCGGTGACACCGCGCTCGCGCGGCTGCGAAACCTGGAGCCGCCCGAGACGCTCAAGCAAGTCGTCGAGCGCGCCCGTTTGATCTTGGAACGCAGCGCGCTCCGCGCCGAGGGCGTGGCCGACCCGATCGCCATCGGGCGGCCCCTGCCCGAACGGCTCACGATCGTGCTGGAGTGTCGGGCGGGCCTGGCGGCGTTTTTGGCCGAAGAAGCGGCGGCGTTCCAGCCGCGCATCGTCAGCCCGTCGGAAGTCACGTTCGACTACGAGGGCCCGCTCGAGCCATTGCTGCGTCTGCGTTTGGCCTCCAGCGTCGCCATCGCGTGGCCGCTCGACCAGGGAACCAGCCCCGGCGGAGTGCTCTCGGGCTTGCTCTCTCCACGTTTGGTGGCCGCGCTCAAAGCATGGTCGAACGGCGCGCTCCGCTTTCGTTTGGAGTGGCAGGGCGCCGGCCATCGTCGTGCCGACACCTGGCGTATCGCGCAAGGCCTGCACGAGGCCGCCTCGCCTTTGCTCAACGATCCCGTCCAGGCACCGTGGACGATCGAAGTGCAACCGCAGGCGGCGCGGTTGCGGCTCTTGCCCAGCGCCGCCCCCGAGCTGCGCTTCGACTACCGGGTGCGCGACGTGCCGGCGGCGTCGCACCCCACGCTGGCGGCGGCGCTAGCGTACGTCGCGGGCGCGCGCTCCGACGACGTCGTGTGGGATCCGTTCGTGGGCAGCGGCGTCGAGCTGGTGGAGCGGGCGCACTTGGGTCCGCTGCGCGAGCTTCACGGCACCGATTTAGACGCACGCGCGCTCGCGGCCGCGCGCGAAAACCTCACGCGCGCAGGCATCTCGGGCGTCGAGCTGCAACAAGCAGATGCCCGCAGCCACCGCATTGCCGGCCTGACGTTGGTTCTCACCAACCCGCCGATGGGCAGGCGCGTGCTGCGAGCGCGCGGGCTCTCGGGGGTGCTGTGTCAGGTCGTGCGCAACGTCGCCGGCCAGCTCGTGAACGGAGGGCGCATGGTTTGGCTATCGCCGTTTCCGGAGGCCACCGCGCGCGCGGCCGCAGACGCCGGCCTCGACGTCGAGCAGCTCGGCCCCATCGATCTGGGCGGCTTCTCGGCGGAGCTACAGCGCTTCACTCGCGGCTGAGACGCAGCTCACGCCCGTGCCCCCGAGGCCGCAATAGCCTTGCGGGTTCTTCGACAGGTACTGCTGGTGGTAGTCCTCGGCGTAGTAGAACTCGGGGGCGGGCAGGATCTCGGTCGTGATGGGTTCGAAGCCCTTCGCTCGCAATGCTTGCTCGTAGGTTTGACGAGTCGCCAGCGCCACGGTCTGCTGCAGGGCGCCGTAGCAGTACACTCCCGAGCGGTACTGGGTGCCGACGTCGTTGCCCTGGCGCATGCCCTGCGTCGGGTCGTGGCTCTCCCAAAACACGCGCAAGAGCTCACGGTACTCGACCAGCTTCGGGTCGAACACGACCCGCACGACCTCGTTGTGGCCCGTCATGCCGGAGCAAACCTCGCGGTAGGTCGGATTCGGAGTGAGGCCGCTCGCGTAGCCGACCGCGGTCGAATAGACCCCCGGCACCTGCCAAAACTTTCGTTCGGCTCCCCAGAAGCAGCCCAACCCGAACAGCGCTAGCTCCAACCCCTCAGGGAATGGGGGTCGCAGCGGCGTCCCCAGGACGTGGTGGCGGTTTTCGACGGGCATGGATTCCGAGCGTCCGGGCAGGGCCTCGGCGGCGGTGGGCAGACGCAGCTTTTTGGCGGTGGCGAACATGTCGCAGGTTGTAGTACTCGAGGCGTCGCGTTGCTGACCGGAATCGACCTCCCCTCTGATTGAGGGTCGAATTCAACGAATTCCACGGCTACAAGGCTTGACGCTTTGTGGCCCTTCATAATATTGACCCCCGAGTCATTGACCGGCTGGTCACTGACCGAGCATCAAGTCCATGCCCTGACCTAGTGACCCCCACGCTCGAGCCCGCTTGCTCGACGCCGCCCGCGCCGTCTTCTCGGAGCGCGGCCTCGACCGCGCCAAAGTCGAGGACATCACCACTCGAGCGCAGCTATCGAAAGGCGCCTTTTACCTCCACTTCGAAAGTAAGGAGGAAGCGTTCCGGGAGCTGCTGGCGGGCGTGGTTTCCCACCTCGAGCGCATCTTGGACGAGACCGCCGATCAGCAGCTGGCGACCGTGCCCGGGCAGAGCCCCTTCGACGTGTACCTCGGCGCTTGTCACGTCAAGAACGTCGAGATCTTCGAGTTCGTTTGGGAAAACCGCGCGCTGATGGCCATGGTGTTCGACGGCGGCGGCTCCGCCAACTACCAACATTTGATCGAAGACTTTGCGCTGCGCGCGCAGCGCCAGACCGCGACGCTCATCCAGCACGGCATCGACCTCGGCTTGTATCGGCCCGATCTCGATCTGGAGTCGGCGGCGGCGTTCATCGCCGGCGGCTTCGACCGCATCGCGCGCCAGATGGTGCGCGAGCAGCGCAAGCCCGACCTCGAGAAGGTACTGCACGAGGTAATGTGGTTGTTCTTAGGGGGAATCGCTCGACCAGAAGTGTTGGTGGAGCTGAAGCAAAACGGTCAGAAACTCTCCGGAAGGCGCGCCGTAGAGCGAGGCGAAGGCCACGCAGATCACGGCACGGTTCCGGTCTAACGACGAGCAAGAGCACAAGAAATGTCTGATTCCAACGTAGTGGGTAGGGGTTCGGAGTCCGTCGCGACGCCGGAGCGCGTCAAGGCGCCGCTGGCCGGGATCGTCGCGGGGTTGTTGATGGTGGGCGGGCTGGTGGCGTGGACGAGCACGCGCATCGCGACCGCCACCAAAGCTCAAGCGGCCGTCGCCGAGAAACGCGCGGTGGACGCGGAGCGCACCGCCTCGCTGGCCAAGCAACCGGAGCGGGTAACGGTCGTCACGGGCCAAGCCGCTACCTGGCTCCCCACCGTCGAGCTGGACGGCACCTTGGCCGCCGAGCAGTCGGCCAGCCTCGGCTTCAAAGTGGGCGGCAAGATCGGCACGCTCAAGGTCAAGGTCGGCGACCAGGTCAAGGCCGGCGCGCTTCTGGCCACGCTGGACGCCACCGAAGCCGCCGCCCAGGCCGCCGCCAGCGCAGCGCAGGTGCGAGCGGCCGAAGCTCAGCTCGCGCTCGCGCAAGACAACGAGCACCGCACCCAGGCCATGGTGCAAAGCGGCTCCTACGCGGAGGCCAGCGGCGTGCAGTCGACGCAGCAACGCGCCCTCGCGCTGGCACAGCTCGACTCGGCCAAGGCGCAAGCTTCACTGACCAAGGTTTCGCTCGGAAACCACACGTTGACGGCGCCGTTCGCTGGCACGGTCACGCGCGTGCCCGACGGTATCGGCGAGGTCGTCGCCCCCGGCTCGCCTCTGTTCGAGATCGTGAACACCAAGGTGCTCAAACTGTCGACGACCGTCAGCGAGCACGACGCCAATCTGCTGCTGGTCGGTGCCCCCGTCACGCTGGACCTCGAAACGGGCAAGGCCAGCGGCCGCATCAGCGCGGTGTTGGGTACGGTCGACGAGAAATCGCGCCGCGTACCGGTCGAAGCAGCTTTCGAAAACCCCGGATTTTTGCGGGCAGGCGCGTTCGTGCAAGCACGCGTGAACGCCAAGAGCGAGATCTCGGTGCTGCGACTGCCGCACGACGTGCTGCGCCCCGGCTCGCAAGACGAGGTCATGGTGGTGCTCGACGGCGGGCGCCTCGAGGCACGTCACGTGGTGCTGGCCGTCGACAAGGACGGCACTCTGCTCGTGCGCCGCGGCTTGACGGCGGCCGACAAGGTCGTGGCCAAGCCGAAGCCCGAAGCCAAAACCGGCGACGTCGTGAGCGTCGATGCCGCGGAGCCGAAGCCGTGAACATCTCCGCTATCGCGATCAAGCGCCCCGTCTTCACCGTGATGGTCACGGTAGCGTTGCTCGTGCTCGGCTTCATGGGCTTCGCTCGCCTGGGCAGCGACCTGTTTCCGGACGTGTCGTTCCCGGCCGTGGTGGTGACCGTGCCCTACCCCGGCGCCGGCCCGGCCGAGGTCGAGCAGCTGGTTTCCAAGCCGCTCGAGGACTCCGTCGTCAGCATCAACGGCATCGACCGCGTGCGCTCGTTCTCGCGCGAGGGCTCGTCGATGTTGTTCGTGATGTTCAATCTGGGCGTCGACGTCAAAGACGCCGCCACCGAGGTGCGGGAGCGCATTTCGCAGGTGCGCTACAAGCTGCCGGCCGAGACCAAAGAGCCGATTGTCCAGCGCTTCGACGTGTCGGCCGCGCCCGTCCTGACCTACACCTTGCGTGGCGGTGGCTCGCTCTCGGAGCTGCGCGACTACGCGGACGACGTGCTGCGTCCCGCGCTCGAGCAGGTCGAGGGCGTGGCCGCCGTAGACGTCAAAGGCGGCGCCCGACGCGAAATCCGCGTCGAGCTGGATCGCGCGCGCATCGACGCTTTGGGGCTCGGGCCCGGGCAAATCGTGCGCCGGCTGCAGGCCGAAAACCTGAACGTTCCGGCCGGTCACTACGACGAAGGCACGCGCGAAATCAGCGTGCGCACGTTGGCCGAGTTCAAGACCGTCGACGAGATCCGCCAAACCATCGTGTCGACCGCCAGCGACGGGTCGGCGGTGCGGCTGCGCGACGTGGCCAAGGTGACGGACGGCTTCGAGGATCAACGGGTGCGCGTGCGCGTGAACGGCAAGGAAGCCGTGACCTTCGAGGTGCGCAAGCGCTCGGGTGAGAACACGGTCGACGTCGCCACCCGCATCAAGGCCAAGATGGCGGTGCTGGAGAAGGCGTTTCCAGCCGGGATCTCGAACGCGCTCATCATCGATCAGGCGCGCATCATCAAGAGCCAGGTCGATCAGGTCGAGCACGACATCGTGTTCGGTGCCGCCATGGCGGTGCTGATCATCCTAATTTTCATGCTCGATTTGCGCTCGACGCTGATCAGCGCGGTCGCCCTACCCACCAGCGTCATCGCCACCTTCTTCTTCATGTATCTGTTCGGCTACACGCTGAACATGATGACGCTGTTGGCGTTGTCTTTGGCCATCGGTCTCTTGATCGACGACGCGGTGGTGGTGCGCGAAAACATCTTCAAGCACATGGAAATGGGCAAGCCGCCCATGCAAGCCGCGCTCGAAGGCACGAAGGAAGTGGCGTTGGCGGTGTTCGCCACCACCATGACCATCGTGGCGGTGTTCATGCCCATCGCCTTCGTGAAGGGCTTGGTCGGGCAGTTTTTCCGTCAATTCGGCATCACCATCTCGGTCGCGGTGGTGATCTCGTTGTTCGTGGCGTTCACGCTCGACCCGATGTTGTCGTCGCGCTTCTCCAAAGATCTGCACGACAAGAAGGACACCTTCGCCTGGCTGAAATTCCCGTTCGAGTGGACGCTCCGGCAGATCGAGCAGACCTACAAAGCGGTTCTGCATTGGTCGCTACGCAACAAGCTCATCGTCGGCGCGCTGGCCATCGGCAGCTTGTTCTTCATGGGCTACATCGCGAAGCTGACCGGGCAAGAGTTCGTGAACTCGGAGGACCGCGGCCAGTACGTGTTGGAGGCCGAATTGCCGGCCGGCACGTCGTTGTCCGAGACGGCGCGCCTGACCGAGAGCGTCGAGAGCGAGATCTTGAAGCACCCGGACTTCACGACCGTGTTCGCGACCCTGGGAGACGGTGACCAGGTCAACAAAGTGAAGTGGCGCGTGGTGGCGGTGCCCAAGAACGAGCGCACGACCAAGCTGGCCGAGCTGAAAGAGATCGGGCGCGCCGCGGTGGCCAAGCTGCCGAACGCCAAGATCGCCGTGACCGATCCGCCCTTCGTGGAAGGCGCCGCTACCGAAGCGGTGATCATGATCAACGTGCGCGGCGTCGAGTTCGCGGACATCGAGCGCGTCGCCAACCAGATCGAGAAGATCCTCAAGTCGACGCAGGGCGTCGGCGACATCCAGGTCAAATACTCACCGGGGCGCCCCGAGCTTTCGGTCACCGTCGATCGCCAGCGCGCGGCCGATCGCGGGCTGTCGGCGGCCGAAGTCGCGATGGCGTTGCGCACGGCAGTCGAAGGCGAAGAAGCCGGAAAGCTGCGTCAAACCGGGCAAAAGGACGACATTCCCATCGTCGTGCAGCTCGAAAAGAGCTACCGCGGCGACGCCGCATCGCTCGCCAACATCACGATCGCGACCCCGCGCGGCCCCGTCAAGCTGACCGACGTCGTCAACATCGGGCGCAGCGACGGTCCGCAAGTCATCGAGCGCGAGAACCGGAACCGTCAAATCACCATCTGGGCCACGCCCATCGGCCGGCCCTTGGGCGATGTTGCGGCCGAGTTTCAGCCGCAGATCGCCAAGCTGAAGCTCGCCCCCGGCATGTCCATCTTCTACGACGGGCAGCTGCGGCTGATGAACGAGAACAACTCGAACATGGCCATCGCGCTGCTGCTCGGCGTGGTGTTCATCTACATCGTGCTGGCCTCGCAGTTCGAGAGCTTCATCCACCCGCTGACCATCATGGTCACCCTGCCCCTGGCGCTCGTCGGCGGCATCATGGGTCTGTTCTTGACCGGAAACACGCTGGCCATGGGCGCCATCATCGGCATCGTGCTGTTGATGGGTCTCGTCACCAAGAACGCCATTTTGCTGGTGGATCGCGCCATCGTACGGGTTCGGGACCATGGTGAGCCGCCGCTTCAAGCCATCCTCGAGGCCGGACCGGAGCGCCTGCGTCCGATCTTGATGACGTCGGCGGCCATGGTGCTCGGCATGTGGCCCACGGCGGTGGGCAACAGCGAAGGCAGCGAGTTCCGCGCACCCATGGCCATCGCGGTCATCGGCGGCGTGATCAGCTCCACGCTGTTGTCGCTGCTGGTCGTGCCGGTGGTCTACCTCAGCATCGAGAACCTCAAGACCTCGCTCGCGCGCGCCTGGCGCTGGCTGGGCGCCTACTGGCGACGCTTGTTCGGAGAGGCCAGCCCGAGTAGACCAGCACCGGCTGCCATTGCCGCTGCTACGCGACCCGAAAGCTGAAAGTCAGCGCTGCTGACACGAGCCCCCTCGTAGGAGAACTGTATCCATGACTCGCCATGTCGTCGTTGCCCGCACCGCGCTCGTCCTCCTTTTGGGGGCCGGAACCAGCTGGGCCCAAGCCGTTCCTGTCGCTCCTGCCGCTCCTGCTGCGCCGGCGCCTGCCGCGCCGAGGCCGGCGCTGGCTCCCCCTCCGGCCGCCCCGGGCGCCACCGGCCCCGACGCGCCCGTCGGCAAGGTGACCCAAGCCTTGCAAGACAAGCTGGAAGCCATGATGCGCGGCAACGGCTTGACCGCGAACCAGGTCGCCGAGCGCGCCGTCAAGAGCAGCTCGCAAATCGTGGCCAAGCGTCGCTCCATCGAGTCGGCGCAAGCCTCCGTCGATCAAGTGACCGCCGGCTTCTATCCGACCTTGAGCCTCAGCGCGCGCTACACCCGCCAGTCCGACATCGCCGCGCCCAACCTGGGCACCATCGCGGCGCCCGCGCCCGGCACGCCCCCCGGCCCAATCGACACGAACAACACGCAGCTGTTCGCGTTTCCACTCAGCTTTCCCATCATCTTGAACAACTACGTGGCCCAAGCGCAGCTCAACGTACCGCTGTCGGACTACGTCTTGCGCACCTCGCGCGCGGTAGCGGGCGCCAGCCGCGTGAAAAACGCGGCCGAGATCGACGAAAAGGCCACCAAGCTGTCGGTCGCTCGCGACGCGCGCGTCGCCTACTACCAGTGGATCCGCGTGCAGGGCTTCGCGTTCGTCGGCGCGCAATCGATCGAGCAGGCCAAGGGTCACCTGACCGACGCCAACAACGCCTTCCAAGCCGGGCTGATCTCGAAAGCCGACGTGTTGCGCGCGCAGAGCGGCGTGAAGAGCGCCGAGCTGTTCGCGGAAAAGGCCAACAGCAACGTGGCCCTGGCCACCAAGCGGCTACACGTGCTGATGAAAGACCCCGGCGACAAGCAGTACGAGGTCGGCGAAAACATTTTGGCCCCCGTTGCTCCCCTGCCCGGCACGGCTTCTGAAGACGCCGCCTACCGTGAAGCCACCCAGCAGCGCCTGGAGCTCAAGCTGTTGTTCGAGAACGAAGCCGCCCTGCGCGACCAAGCCGCCTTGACCAGCGCCGGCAACTACCCGCGGCTCGACGCCTCGGCCAGCGCCCAGTACTCCAACCCCAACCCGCGCTATTTCCCGCAAGAAGACAAGTTCCACGGCACGTGGGACGCCAGCATCGTGCTCAGCTGGAGCCCGACCGCCATCTTCGGGGTCCAGGCCGGGCGACGCGTAGTCGACGCCAGAGCCGCCGAGCTGGTCGCGCAGCGTCAAGCGATGCTCGACGGGCTCCAGCTCGAGGTTTCGCAAGCGCTCAGCGCCGAGCGCGACGCGCAGTTTGCCGTGGCAGTATCGCAACAAGCGCTGGCCGCCGCCGACGAAGGTTACCGCGTGCGCCGCGAGCTCTTCCGCAGCGGTCGCGCCACGCTGGTGGAGGTGACCGACTCCGAGACCGAGCTGACGCGCGCTCGGCTCGAGCTGGTCAACGCGCACGTGGACTTGCGCATCGCGCAGGTCGAGCTGGCGCACGCGCTCGGCCGCGACGCCAAGTAGTCAGCGCAGGTGCAGGTCGTGCTCGTTCAGCCGGGCGCGGCGGCGTCGCCCGAGCCCTTCGGCGTCCCGATCAGATACGTGAGCTCGGTCGGCATTTTCGGCACCCGCAGCCGGCCGTACTCCCAATGAAAGTCGTTCGGCGGCAGCTCGGCGAGCAAGCCTTCGAGCTCTCGAGGCTCGTACACGCGCAAGCACGAGACCACGCCGTCCCACAGGGTGCACAGCGGCACTACCGGCAGCGCGTAGGTGAAAAATAGCCGGCTCCAGCGGAACGGCTTGATGAACGGCGTGACCAGCAGCTGCGTCGCGGTCCCGAACGCAACCTGCAGCACGCTGAGCCACGAGCGCTGGGTCAGCTCCAACAGCGCGACGCCGCGCCCCTGCCGAACCGCGTCGCGCAAACACGCGCGCGCTTGCTCGGGCTTGAGGTGATGAAAGCCGTTGCAGACCAAGCGAAAGCCGTGCAGGTCTTCGGGCACTTCTTGGGCGTCTACCGGGCGCGCTTCCAGCTCCACCCAGCCGGGCAGCGCCGACCTGGCGTGGGCCTGGCGCGCCGGGCTTGGATATAGATCGGTCAGGACCAACCCGAGCGGGCGTGCGAGTTGCTCTCGCAAGGCGCGCGCTATCACCAGCGCGGGGCCACCGCCGCCCGAGCACAGGTCCACCAGTCGCCCGTCACCGGTGCGCTCGAGGGCCAAAGCCAGACGCTCCGTGAACGGCTCGTACGGCAGCTTCGACCAGCCACCCATGTGGCTGAGAAAATCGGTCATGTACTCGCGGATCACCCCCGGGAACCAGGTTTGGTCCTCGAACTCGAAGGCGTGGATGCGAGCCATGCCGCGCGCTAGCCTAGAACGCCCATCCGTTTGCAGCCATTGCGTTCTAGGCACTTCCTAGTGGGGGCGGCACGCGCCGCCCCCCTCGGCCGAAGTGAATTCGGCCGAGCCTCCCCCCACGCGGTCGCGTTTGCAGTTGCCAACTCGTGAATTTCGTTGCCCTAGCAAACCGTGTGTCGCTCTAGAACGCGGCTCCGTTTGCAGCTATGCCGTTCTTGGTCGTTCGAGGTTTCTTCCTCGCGCCGCCCGCTAGCCGCCCCCCGGCCCACGCCTTTGACCGAAAGCCCCTTGAAGTTCTCATCGACCGCCGCTGACGGCCGTGATGCCGCCGAGCCGCGCGCCTCAACGAGCCGACCGCTGGGCGTGTACGTGCATTTCCCCTGGTGCCTCAAGAAATGCCCGTACTGCGACTTCTTGAGCGTCGCGGCCGCGCGCGACGCCATTCCACATCGGGCCTACGCCGACGCCGTGCTGCGCGATCTGGCGGCGCGCTTGCCGCGGCTCGGCGCCGACTACCGCCTGGAGACCGTGTTCTTCGGCGGCGGTACGCCTTCGCTTTGGGCTACCGAGGAGCTGGGGCGCGTGCTCTCGGGCGTGCTCTCGGCGTTTGCCCACAACCGCGCAAGCGACGTCGAAATCACGGCCGAGTGCAACCCGACCAGCTTGGACTTGGAGAAAGCGCGCGCGCTGGCCGACGTGGGCGTGAACCGACTCAGCCTGGGCGTGCAAGGCCTGGATGCCGAGCGGCTGGCGTTCTTGGGGCGCCTGCACGATCCGAACGGTGGCCTCGACGCCGCGCGCGCGGCCTTGAGCTCGCCAATGCCGCGCGTCTCGGTCGATTTCATCTTCGGCGTCGCCGGCCAGTCCCCCGAGCAAGCCGCGCACGAGGCGCGCACGCTGGCCAGCCTGGGCACGACTCACCTCTCCGCGTACGCGCTCACCATCGAGCCTGGCACCGAGTTCGGAGCGCGTGCGAAGAAGGGACGACTGCCGCTGCTCGACGAAGCTCAAGTCGCCGATTCGTTCACCGCCGTCGACGAAGCGCTCGGCCAAGCCGGCTTCGACCACTACGAGATCAGCAACTTTTCGCGACAAGGTCACGTCTCGCGCCACAACTTGGGTTATTGGCGGGGCTACGACTACTTGGGTTTGGGCACCGGAGCTTGGGGCACCGTCACGCTACCGAGCGGCCGCCTACGCTATCGCAACAGCCCATCACCCGAACGCTACCAAGCGTCCGCCTTCACGACGCCGTTTCAAGAAGCAGCCGACGGCTGCGCGGTCGTCGAGCCCATCGACGCCGAAACGTCGCTGCGCGAGCGCATCATGCTCGGGCTACGCTTGGCGGAGGGCTTCAATCTCGAAGAGGCGGCCAGCGAGCTTGGCGTCGAGCCGCTACCCGAAGCGCGCCGTCGCTCGTTGGAGCGGTTGCTGCAATCCGGTCGCATCGAGCTCGACCGATGCCGCCTGCGAATTCCGAAGCCTCAATGGCTGTTCGCAGACGGCATCATCAGCGAGCTTTTGTAGCTGCTGCGCTCAGCGACGGCGACGCGCCAGGGCCAAGCCCAAGCCGACGAGGCCGACACCCAGCGCGAGGCCAGTGTTGGTGCCACCGGGCACGCTCACGCTGCAACCACCGCCGTCGTCCGAAGCCGCCGGCTTCGTGGCGCTGCCGCCGCTAGCCGTGCCAGCGGTTGGGGTGGTGGCGGTACCTGCCGTGGTGGCGGTGCCTGCCGTCGACGCGCTACCGCCGGCCGACGTGCCGCCCGTACCGGCAGGTGCGTCGCTGGCCTTGGTGAAGGTGCAGTGAACACCGACGCACTTGGCGCCCTGGCTCACGCACTTGCAGGTGGCGTCACCCGTGCACCAGCCGTCATTGCCCTTGGCGTCGGTACCGGCAGGGTTGCACGTGTAGGCCTTATTGCCCACCGGGGCCGGATTCGACTTGTTCCAGTTGCAGACCTCGCCGCCGCACACTTGACCGCCGCCGGGGCAGTCGTTGTCGTTGAAACAGGGGTCACCCTCGGCGAGCGCGGTGGACGCCGAGAACAGAGCCACCGAACCAACCAATGTCGCAAGCGATCCGCGAAGCAATGCTTTCATCACAGTTAACCTCCAAAGGGGCTGTAGCACAGCACACGCGAGGCTACTTGGGAATGATGATGGGGTTACAGTTGGTGAACTGAATCGACGTTTCTACGCGAAAATGCGAGGCATTCGTGTGCCTCTCGGCGTGGAATAAATCGAGCGGGTAGGTGTTGCCGAGCTTCAGCCCAAAGTCCTTTGCCACCGTGTCCAAATCGATGGAACGGCTCCGCTCGGGGTGTAGACCGCCGAGGTCGATGCCCAGGTGGCCGTTCACGAACACCCACAAATCATCGTCTCCGGTGAAGGTGAACACCTCTCCACCTTGATAGGCGAAGGTGGTGTGCAGCTCGAACGTGAAGCCGAAATTGTGACCCGTGTTTTTGTAGTTGCCGAAGCCTTGGCCGTCGATCGGAAAGAACGCGCCGTTGTCGTAGGACGCCACACCGTTCGCGCCCATGGTCAGCGGCACGGTAAACTCGATGGCTTCGTTCACCCCGTCGGTGTTGCGGTACCACTGGTCGAAGCGCGCCTTGCTGGTCGTTTGCTGGCCGTACATCGAGACGAGCGGCATGTCGGCTGGCGGCGCATACACGGGCTTCTGATCTTTGCCGAGTAGGTCCTGGACGATGCCAACCGAAGCGTCCGCGCCCGAGAAGGCTTCGAAGTCAGGGTGACCGCCCTTCTCTTCTTTCGCTTTGAAGTCGCGCACGAGCCCGGTGAGGTTGGGGCTGCAAGCGCCGTTGCCGTTCGGGTCTCCCGGATTGCTGCCACTGCCGCTGCCCCCGAGCCCCAGAACTGGCTGCCCCACCGGAATCCCAGTGTCAGCTCCGGTTCCACCGTTGACGTGACTTTCGTCACCGCCACCACAAGCGGCGAAACAGGGGACCAGAGCAAAAAGCGGAATGAAGCGAACTGGGCTCATGCGAGGCACCTCCGGACAACTACGAGCTAATACGGACCACCAAAGGCTACTCCAAGTGCCGACTCCGCGCAGTCGATGAATCTGACGTTCGGAGGGTTGGCGAGAAGCCTCTCGGCGCCAACGCTGGTGGAAATTTGCACGATTGCGCGATTTTGGGGACCGCTTCTAAGCTCCGAAGGAGATGCGGCGGCGGTTAGCGGCGCGCGCCGCTCGCGCGACGTCCGCGCAGCACGACCTGGTATTCGCGAACGTCGAAGCCGCGCAATGAGTCGACGTGCTTCACCTGCAGCGCGTCCCACGGAATGTCGACGATGTTCTGCGTCTCGTCGTCGATGAAGTGATGATGCGGCGACAGCTTGGGATCGAACACGACTTTGCCCTCGGCAAGCACCAGCTCGCGCAGCAAGCCCTTCTCGACGAACAAATTGAGCGTGTTGTAGACGGTCGCGCGCGACAGCATGGGGAAGCGTTCCTTCACGCGAGCCCACACCTGCTCCGCCGACGGATGCTCTTCGGTCTCGAGCACGTAGTCGGCGACGGCCACGCGCTGAGCCGACGGCTGAATGCCGGCTTGCTCCAGGACCTCGACGACGCTCGCGCTCATAACCTTTAGACTAAGTCTAAGGGTGGACATCGTCAAGCAATCACAGGTCATTTTCCGCAGGACCCGCGCGATTTGGCGAGCGGATGGCGAATGCTAGCCTCCGCCGCCCGACCTTTCGGTTCAGTCACCAAACCCCGCCGTCACCATCCCACTCATGAAGCAATGGCTCGTTGCCCGCTGGCAGGCGTTCTTGGGGTCCTTCGATCCCGACGAGACGGCTTCCGGGTCGACGCCCGTCCCGACCGCCATCGCCGCCAGCACCCTGGCCGGCGTGTTCATCGTGGTGGGTGAGGTTCCGGTGCTGCGACAGATGTCGCAGGCTACCGCCACCCTACCCTGCGCCGCGTTGGCGCTCTTGGGGGGCGCGCTCACGCTGTTGGCGTACCGCGAACGCTGCCGCGGCACCCTGGGCACGCTGGCCACGTTGTTCGACAACAGCATGTACGCCACATCGCTGTCCCTGGCCGCGCTGACGACGACCAGCGGTTTTGCCATCGGTTTCGCGGTGGTGCAGGCGCTCTTGGTGATGGCATTTCCGGCCACTCACTACGGCTTCAGCCTGCTGATGGCGGCGTCGCTCAGCGTGCCCACGCTGCTGCTGCTGCTGTGGCACGGCGCCAACGTGACAGTGACGCTGGTGCTCCTGGCGTCGTGTGTGCTGTCCACGTTCATGATGGTCAACACCCAGAAGCGACGCGAGCTGTACGCCGGGGCCAAGCGCCTCGAGCAAGCGTTGGGGGCGACCGATCAGATCTTGGACGTGGCGATGCAGCGCGCCCTCACCACCACCTTGCTCAACCTCGGAAATTTTTTGCACGAGCTACGCAACGTGCAGACCGCGGTGCGCATGAACCTGGAATTCTTGGATCGCGAACGCCTCGCCCCCGAGGAGGGCGCGGCAGTGAACGATGCCTTGTTGGCAGCCAAGAGCGAGCAGGTTCTGCTGGAAGAAACGCTGGAAGAGCTGCGGCGCCAGGCGCAGCCGCGCGAGGGCACGGTGCTGTTGGTGGGCGACGTCGTCGAGCGCACCCTGCGCGGCCGGGTCGCCGGGCTCGGCATCGACTACGACGACCAGGCGCCGCGCTTCGAGGTGCACGGGGAGCCGGCACACCTTTCCACCGTTTTGCGCAACCTGCTGCGCAACGCCCGGCAAGCCGGCGCCACGCGCGCCCGCGTCGAGCTGAAGATCGAGAGCACGGCGCGCTCCGTGCTGCTGCGCGTCAAAGACGATGGCCCCGGCATTGCGCCCGAGCAGCTGGGCAGGCTATTTCAGCCATTCACTACCTCCAGCAAGCCGGGCAGCACTGGGCTCGGCCTCTATTTGTGTCGCCGCTACGTCGAGCTGATGCAGGGCGAGATCCGCGTCGAAAGCACGCCCGGAGCCGGTGCCTGCTTCACGATCCGATTGCCGGGCAGAGTCGTAGTTTCGCAGCCGGAGCTGTCGCCCGCGCTCGGCAACACGGCTTGACGCACCGAGCAACGCACCACGCCGCCAGAGTAGGCAATTTGCTCACACAACTCGGTGGAGTTTCGCCCCGCCCGGCGTCAACGTTTTGACGAGCTCGCACACGGGCCGACCACCCAAACGGGTGATTAGAAGTTTGATAATCGGACTGCATTCCGGTCCACGAATGACCGTCTAGTTGATCATGAGTCGACTCAAAACGAGTCGGTCGACAGACACGGTACGTGCTCCTGGGCGGTGGCAAGCAAATGTGGGAGCTGGCTCTCGCGGGAAGGCGAGGCCCAGCTACGCGTGAGCGCCACGTCCCGCCGGGGACACGAGCAACAGAAGGGAATGCCATGGAAAACACGGAAGACATCGAATTGCACGAGCTGGAAACGATTGAACGCAACCTGAGCGGCGAAGCGGCATCCGATCACGAAGCCGAGGGCTACGCGATCTTGTCGCCCAGCGGCTTCATGATCTTGTCGCCCAGCGGCTTCATGATCCTCTGAGCCTTCGTCGACTCCTTCCGGGCGAGCGTCGCTCGTCCGTCAAACTCGCGGGGGTCCCGGTCGCGAGAACGACCGGGACGCTCTGGCATCGGCACTTTGGGGAAACGAATAGTGGAACAACCGGCGCATTCGAGCGCAAACGGAGCAGTGTATGCAGCAGCCAATGGGCATCAGCGGCTTTCTCGGCCGCGTCCAAGAGCGAGTCGATCTAGCAATTTCGGAGGGGCCGTTCGACCCGAGTCAGCGCGAGCTGCTCCTGGCTACGGCCGCCCAATACCGGCCCCGCACGCGTAAGAACCCGCTGGGTGATCCGCTGGCCGTCTTCTATCTGATCGCGCGGGCTCACCGCGACGAGCTGGATGCTCAAGGCTTGGAGTTGGCGAGCTTCTGCCAGTTCTACTTGCTGGCGCTGGACCTGCTGGACGACGTGCAGGATCTCGATCTATCGGGAAAGCCGCACGCCAACGTGGGCGCGGGCATGGCCATCAACGACGCGCTCACGCTGCTGTTCCTGGGCCTGTCGGCGCTGGAGCGCTGCATGCGCCTCGAAACCAACTCCAAGCGCCGCCTCCTCTACTTGAAGCTCGTCAACCGCGTGGCCCTGACCACCGGACGCGGGCAACACCTCGATTTGATGGGCGACAAAGGAGCCCGCACGCCGGCCGAGGTGCTGGCGATGCAACGCGAAAAGACCGCCAGCGTGACCCTGCTCTGCGAGTGCGCGGCCCTGTACAGCGGGGTCAACGACGATGAGCGCGAGCATTACCGGGTCCTCGGCGAAAACCTTTCGCTGCTGGTGCAGGTGCTCGACGACGTGCGCGACGTCTACGGCAAGCGCCGCAGCCCCGATCTCGAGACCGGCAAGGTCACCTACCCGCTGGCCTGCTTCTTGGAGACAGCTAGCCCCGAGCAGCGGCAAAAGCTGGCCGAGCTCAAGCAGGCCCTGCCCGGTTCGCTGGGGCAAATTCGTCAGCTTCTGTACGAGACCGGCACCTTGCGGAAGGTCGCGTCTTCCATGGAGGGCTTTCGTCGGGCCGTGCACCGCGAGCTTTCGCTTCTGGGCGAAGACGCCGCGACGCTGCGGCTGCTGCTCCTGGTCATCGACCAGCTGGTCGAGAGCATCTACACGCCCAAGCCCATTCCGGAGACGGCCGAGCTACGCGCGCCGCGCGGCGGCTGGCACGGACACGTGCGGCGCCTGGCCAACGAGCTCGGCCAGCGGCTGCGACCGCTGGGGGCGCCGGAGACGCCGCCGCTCGTGCCTTGGCACCAGCCGCAATGGATGTACGACGCGCAGCGTTGCGTCATCTTCTACCCGGACATCGAAGGACTGCCGGAAGAGACGCTACCGTTTCAGGCTGCGCTCTTGGGCGAGCCCGATCTGGACAAGGTCGCGGCGTTGATGTTTCGGCAAGCGCCGGCGGTGCTGGCGCACGAGCTGTTTCACCATTATCGCGACGCCCTGGGCTTGCTGAGCCGTGACATGTGGCACGAAGGGCTGGTCGCCAACACGTTGGCCATCGCCTACGCCGCGCGCTACGAGCCGACCGCGGTGGCCGGCGGCGTGGAGCTTGCGACCCGGATCCTGGCGCGACCGGAGCACCAGCTGTCACCGCAAGCGGAAGGCATCTTGAAGGAGCTGCTGTCGCCGAAGCGGGCCCCGCAACCGAACACCGGCTACCAGCTCGACCTTCACCAAACCGCGCTCGTGCATTTGGCCATGATCCGCGAGCTTGCCCGGAAACCGCTGGACTTGGAGCAAGCGCTGGCCCAATACCTGCGCCCCGAAACCGCGGCTGCTTAACCGAGCGCGTCGACGAAATCTCGCAGTAGATCGCGGTAGTCTTCGACACCGACGGAGATGCGCACGAGGCCTTCGCCGATGCCGTAGCGCGACAGCTCGTCGGTCGACATCTCGGAGTGCGTGGTCGTGCGCGGGTGACACGCCAGCGTCTCGACGCCGCCCAGGCTGACGGCGTTCTTGGCGATGCGCAGCCGACGCAGAAAATCAAAAGCGGCGCTGCGGCCGCCGTGCAGATCGAGCGCGAACACTGCGCCCGGAAAGCGGCACTGTTGATCGCGGATCCGGCACTGCTCCGGGTCGCGAAATAGCGCCGGATAATAGGCGGCTTTCACCTTGGGGTGCTCGGCCAGTTGCGGCACGATGCGGGCGGCGTTCTTGCTCTGCCGAGACATCCGCAGCTCGACCGTGGGCAGCCGGCTGTCCAAAATCCAACACTCGTCCGGCTGCAAGATGTTGCCCAAGATCGCGCGCATGCCGCGCAGGCTGGCGATCAGCGTCGCGTCGGTGCCCATGACCACGCCCGCCAAAATGTCGCTTTGACCGGCCAGGTACTTGGTCGCC
>JBEQSW010000565.1:0-8356 GCA_040348565.1 Myxococcales bacterium
CCAGCCCGCGCAGCGCGAATTTCGACGAAGAAAAAGCGGCAGCGCGGGCTCCGCCCCGCCGCGAGCCGGTTGCTCCCGAAAACATTAGCGTACCGCTCCCCTGCTGGAGCATGCCAGGAAGGGCGCGCCGCGCGACCACGAACGCGCCGTAGCAATTGGCTCGCCACGACTCTTCGAACAGCGCGAGTGACGTGTCCTCGAAAGCGCGGAGCTCGATGCGATGAGCGTTGTAGACGACCACCGACGCGTATTCGGCGCGCTTTCCGGGCGCGTCTTCGAGCTGATGCGAACCCTGGAGGAAACGGGCTCGGCGCAGCTGGAGCAACGCGTGGCGCGGTACCTTGCTCGTCACGTCGCAGCCGACGGCAGCGTTCGGGCCACCCAGGCCGGCATGGCTTCCGAGCTGGGCACGGCCCGCGAAGTCGTGTTTCGAGCGCTGCGTTCGCTGTCGGAGCGTGGCTGGGTGCGAACCGGGCGAATGCGAGTCCAAGTCACCGATTTGGGGGCGCTGCGCGCCTTTGCCGGATTGCCCGAGCCATGACCAAGCATGTCCACCACGATGAGAGCGCCATGGCCGGAAAGTACAAGCGTTTCCGCAGCGGTTGCAGCTCCTGAAAAGCGAAGCGGAGCGCCAAGCGGGTTACCACGAGCCCGAACCCGAACGTCAACGCCAACAGCAGCCAGGCTCTCCGCCGTTCGCGGCTGACGGGTGCAAGCGCCAGCAACAGCAGCAGCAGGCCGGCGCTTGCCGGAATGCAGGCCGTGATCTGAAACGTGTGGTGTTGCCGGTAGTAGCCGACCAGTCCGATCACGCTCGAGCCGATCAACACGCCGGCATGAGGCAGGGCCGCTCGCGCGCCAGAGGCAAGCTTCATGAATCGATTCCTCGGTCAGGTGGGCGCGCCGAGCCCGGGTGAGCTCGGCGCGCACGGGCGCTAGGCAACGGGGATGAAGAACAGATCCCCGGGGGTGGTGGTCGTTACCTCGGTGATGGTGTCGATGCTCAGGCCGGCTTTTTCGTGCGCGCGCCGAATGTGGTCGGCGCTCGGGGCCATGTTCAGGCAAAACGCGCGACCGTCTTCGAAGCCAACGTGGATGCGCAGGTTGACCACGCCCTCTTCGCGACAGGCCTTTTCGTATTTTGGATAGAATTCCGCGAATTGTTCGCGACTGATGCCGGCGGGGAAGGTTTTCGTGCGGTGGTCGTGCGTATCGAGGAAGAACTTCATTGGCTGCATCACGAATCTCCTGAATGGGGGCCTCGGGTACGAGGCACGACGAAGTTAGGGCCGACGCGCCTTCGGCTCTGGAACTCACGTCACCGAGACACGCAATGCAGCGCGAGCTCCGCCGTGCGCTCGGCCGCCTCGAGCGCGCCCTCCAAGTAGCCAGCGTGCTCGCTCGCCTGCTCCGTTCCCGCGAACAGCAGCCGGCCGTGCCAACGCTCATCGGCCCCCAGCGGTGCCGCCGTGCTCAGGTACTGATTGGGCAGCTCGAGGTCGAGAGCCGACGAGATGTACGGTTCTTCCGCCCAGTCCTTGTAGATGAAGTCGAGGGGCGTTCGCGCAGCCTCGCCAAACAGGCGAGCCAACTGCGCCAGCACCAGCTCGCGAAGCTCGGCGCGCTTCAGGCGTCGCCGCGCGAGCGGCGAAAGACCAAAGAAGCCGAACAGGGCTCCCACGCCGCTCAGCGGCGAAGCATCGTGGATTTCCTGGAGCGGACCGATGACGCTGGACGCCAGGCCCGAATAGCCCTGCTGCCGCCAAAAAGGCGTCTGGTAGACGGCGATTGCCTTCGCCTGGGCTCCCAGCCAGGTCGGAGTCTTGTCAAAGCGGAGGCGCAGCGGCTCGGGCAAGCTTGGCTGCAGCGGTAGCCGTGCCGCCACGCGCGGCGGCATTGCCAGCACGACGCCGCGGCACGCGAGCTGCTCGGCAACGCCAGAAGCGCCCGCCTGCAGCTCGATTTTGGCGACCCTCGGGTCACGGCAGTCGATGGCCAGCACGCGCTTTTCGAGCTGCAAGGTCCCCGTAGGCAGGGTACGCAGCAACGCCTCGACCAAAGACCGCATGCCGCCCTCCAGTCGCCACGCCGCCGACGCCGGGGCGTGGGTCACGACGTACTCTTGGGCGCGTTCGAGCCTGAACCTTTCGATCAGCACCGAGCCCAACGAATGTTGAGGGAACGCGCTCAAGCGAAGCTCGGCGACCAGCCGTTTCATGCGCGGCTGGCTTTCAGGCCAATGCCAGGTCGGGCCCAAATCGAAGACGGCGTTGCCTGCGCGGCGCGAGACGACGGAGGTCGCTCGGCCCCCTGCTTCCGCCCGCGCATCGAGCAGCCGGCACGGCACGCCTCGCTCGCAAAGCAGCGACGCGACGCGCAGTCCGCTCACTCCCGCACCCACCACGACGACTCCATCGGCAACGCTCGAGGTCATGGGCAACGGGTACCAGCGCCCACCCAACCCTTCAGTGACTTTGGTTCGTTTGGGCTCGAGGAACGCTCCCAGCCATTATTGCAATTTTAGGAATAGTTCATTGTCGAATGTCCGGATTGTTGTGTTCAGCAGTTGACCCCAGGCTGGTTGCGCAGCGACGAGCGCACAGCTCTTCCGCTGCCTCGAACCAAGGAGCTTCTGATGTCCCGAATCCCTACCCCCGCTTCAATCGAAGACTCGACGCCTGCCGCGCGGCCGCTTTTGGAGGCCGTGAACAGACAACTGGGCGTGGTGCCCAACATGTTTCGCATCATCGGCAACAGCGCCGCCGGCTTGGAGGGCTACCTCGGCCTCTTGGGCGCTCTGGGCAAGGGTGAGCTCGACGCCAAGACGCGCACCCGCATCGCAATGGTCGTGGCCGAGCTGAACGGCTGCGACTACTGCCTGTCCGCCCACACCTATTTGGGCAAGAACGTCGCCAAGCTCGATGAGCAAGAGCTCACGCGCAATCGCGACGCGGCTTCTGTGGACGCCAAAGCGGCGGCGGCGCTGGGCTTCGCCAAAGCGCTAGTGACCGGCCGAGGTTCGATCACGAACGCACAGCTCGACGCGGTAAAGACGGCTGGTCACAGCGATGCGCAGGTCGTCGAGATCATCTTGCACGTGGCGCTCAACACGCTGACCAACTACGTCAACAAGGCGCTCGGCACCGATATCGATTTTCCAGTCGTCAGTCACCGCACCGGGTGAAGCAGGATCGACCGCCGCCGGGGTTGCTGACGCCGACGTTCGAATCGTGATCGTGACGTGGGCAGAGGCGGCCTCGGCGGCGGCGCGGTGGCGTAACGCATTGGGGGCCCCGGCATACGCTTCACGGCATGGGGCGCGTGTGATTCAATCGAAAGAAACCATGAGCACGTCGCACGAGCCTTACGGAATTCGTCTCGCCCGGCTCGGGGAGCTCGCGCGCTTGCGAGAAATCGAGGACGAAGCCGGCAGGATGTTGTCGGCCACGGGTCTCATCGACGAGACGCGGGACCAGTCGTTCCCTCTCGAGAAGCTCGCGCGGCTTATTGCCAGTGGACAGGTCTGGGTCGCGTGCACGGCGGACGACGTCCCGGTGGGTGTGGTGATGGCAGCGCCTCAGGAAGGCGCAGTTTACCTCGAAGAAATCGACGTTCTGCCGTCGCACGGCCGACGCGGGCTTGGCGCTCGGTTACTCGCCCAGGTTTGCGCGTGGGCCGAGCAGCAAGGCTACCCAGCCGTCACCCTGTCGACCTTCCGCGACGTGCCCTACAACGGCCCCTTCTACCGAAAGCATGGCTTTCAAGACCTGAGCCCCGCCGAGTGGACCCCGGGTATGAAAGCCATCCGCGAAGAAGAGCAGCGCCACGGCCTCCGCGTGGACGCGCGGGTCTTCATGCGTAAAGCGCTCTCTGGCGCCTAGTTCAAGGCTGCTCGGGAGCGAAGCAACCGTCGCGGAAGCTCATTTGTCGGCGCGTTTCGGTTCACGCTCCAAAGAGAAGTCGTAGGCGCGCTCCACGCTGCAGACCCGGATGTCGTAGGTAGCGTAGAACTTTTCGCGGCCGGCGCGCTGGGCTTCGCGATGCTCGGGGTGGGCGCGCCAGCGCAGGAGCGCCTCGTGCGACGCGAACTGAACGATGGCGATGGTCTCTCCGTCCTCGGCAGTGAATGCCTTGGCGCCCTGGTAGCCCTCGATCTGGCTCACCAGCTCGTTCATGCGGGCATCCATGGCTTCGTACGCGGCAAGATCGCAGTTGGGGCGAAGCGTGGTGCGGATCAGAACCAGAACCTTGGGCGACGGCTCGGAGAAGGACATGCCCACAGCAGTACGACGGCGCCTTGCCTACGGTTACCGATGCGCGCGACGCCCGCCCGGCGATTTCAGCGCGCGACCCGGATGATGCCCAGAATGCGCGCTTTTGCGCCACCTTTGAAGTGGAGCTCCAGAGGGGGGCGCTCGTCGTCACCGCGGCGGACGCGCAAACGGTAGACCTGATAGGCGTCGCTGTTGGGGGTGCGGATGCACAGGCGCCCGCTGGAGTCGGTAGCTCGTGAGGCGATGACTTGGCTGCCATTGAGCCATTCGACGCTGCCAGAGCGAGCAAGACCGTAGGCGATGCCGAGGTCGGTCATGCAAAGCTCCTCGGCGGTGATCACGAAGTCATCCAGGGGGGTGACGGCGTCTAGAAAAGCGCGACCGATCGCCTTTTGGCGCGCTAACAGGGTGTCGACGAGGTAGTGCGCGGCGGCGGGCTCACTCAGCTGGGCCTGGGCCACGACGGCTTCGAGCATGGGGCGATCGAAGCGCATCACCAGCTTGGCGCCCCAGTAGGCGTCGGTCGCGTCCATCTCGATGAACGGCCAAAACGGGTACGCTTCGCGCCACGCTTCGGGATCGAACGGCTGGGCGCTGAACGAGCCGACGGACGGCCACGGCGTCGGCTTCAGATCTTCCCACGGGCGCTTCCACAGCCCGAAGGCAAGCAGCGCCTTCGGTTGCATTTCCCAGTCGATGAAATTTTCGTAGCCGTCTTCTTTACGGCCTTTTTCGGCGCCGTGGCCATCGAGCGCCTCGCCGAAGTCCACTAGGTAGTGCTTGAGGTATCGGCGTCCCCCCTTTTCGACATACATGTCGAGGGTGTTGTCCTCCTTCATGTCGGTGTGATTCACCCAGGCCGCCAACACCCGTAGGCCCCGCAGCTCGCGCCGATGCTCGTGGCGAACGCGATCGTTGGCGTCGTCTCCGCGCTGCCCGTCGGGCGAGAAGCCGCCCTTGGGCTTACCTTCCAACAGCTGGCTGGCAAGCGCTCGATACGCGCCGTCTTCCCGGCGCGCGGCCGTGAACAGCACCGCGTCGAGCTCGTGCACGTCGAAGGGGTGCTGGTGGAGCTGCGCGTCCTTGTACTTGGCCCCCGGCTCGATGCGAAGCTGCTCCTTCCGAAAGGTAAACACGTGATCGGAGGGCACGTTGTAGCCGGCCGTCCACAAGATACGATTGACGATGACACCAGCTGACGTTTGCAATTCCGGGTTCTGCTCGGTGTCGAATTTGACGATGAATCGCCGCCCGGTGGCGTCCTTGATGATGAAGCCGGGGTTGCCTCCGCCCACCTTGCCGCTGACGATCGTGAAGGGCGCCCGGGGTGGACCACCCGCATCCACACCTCGAGCCGCCTCGGCGGGGGAGACGGAGCGCACTCCGATGCGATTCTGAAACCAGGTCGAATCCGGCACTTCGTCGAACGAGTTGGCGTTGCCGGCCGGCTCGCGATCGCGCAACTCTAGCGCGCGGTTGATGCGCTCGATCACGAAGATTTTGGCAAAATACTCTTTGGCCTCGTACTCGCGTTCGGCGGGCTCCCGGATAGGTTGATCGTCGTCGACACGCCAAATGGGCGGCGCGTCACGAAAGCGTGGCGCGCTGGCGCAGCCCATCACCCAGAGCAGGCCGAGCGCCGCCTGCAGCCTATGCCACGGCCTCATAGGTCCATCTCCCGCTTGGAAAAGGCGCGTAGTGGGTCGGTGGTGATGTAAAGCTGAATGCCTTCGCCGTAGGCGATGTCGAACGCGAACAGCTGGCTGTCGCGGGAACGCACGATCAGGCCCCCGCCTACCCCGACCTTCCAGCGCTCGTCGAACAAGTCGGCGTAGCTATGCGCTACCTGCCCGGCGTCGACGAACAAGGCGCCGGCGACGTATTGATGGATCGGGTAGTGGTATTCGACGGTGCCAACCGCCGCTTTCTCGTCACGAAAGCGGTCCAACCGATAGCCACGTAAGCGATGCGAGCCGCCCAAGCGCGGCAGTGACGAAAAAGGGATGTCCTGGTCGTCACCCTCCACGCCTTCGACCACGGCGCGTAGCACCAGAACGCGAGTGCGGTGGTACAGATCGATGTAACCGGTGAGCTCGGCTCCGTGGTGCCAGAAAGAATACTTGCCCCCGAGCTCGGGCACCCGGCCCATGAAGGCCTCGAAGTAGCCGCCGCTCGCGGTCGCGCCCGCGACGTCCCGAAGGTCGATGATCAGGTTGAGATCCGTCTCGAGCGTCGTCGTGCGGTCAGCGAAACCGACCAGCGCCGTGGTGTCGTACACCTGCTCGATCGACGGCTCGGAACCGCGCTGCTTGGGGCCAAAATCACGAACGTTGTACACGCCGGTTGCGCCCAGCTGCAGCATTTCGCCCGGGCGCCCGAAGGTGTAGCCGAGCCGTTGCAGACTGAGCAGCCGTTGCTCCGAGTAGCGGCTGGCGACGGCGCCAACACGCGGATCGAGCGCGGTGCCCTCCGTGACCGAGCCGTTGCCGACGCCCTGAAACAAGAGCCCGGGCTCGCTCTCGAAGCGCGCCACGCTCTCGACCCAAAGACGCGAGCCACCGAAGTGGTCGGCGTGAAAGTGAAGCTGCGTCGCGAGCTTGTAGACGCCACCGAACTTGACCTCGGCGCTGCCGTATTCATCGTGCCCCGCCAGATCTTCGTGAAACGCTTTCAGGCCAATGGTCGGGCCGAAGAAGCTGTCCACGCCGAAGGTCGGCAAAATCGCGGCGTTGCGCTCGTCGTTGTAGAGCACGTCCTCGACCCGTTCGACGATGGCGTGCCGGTCGGCGAAGCGAATGGTCTCCCGAACAGGATAAAACACGGCTTTGAGCGCGTAGCGCGGCACCGCCAACACCAGCCGCGGCACGAACAGCCACATGTCTTCCGGCTCCGTGCCCGGAGGCTGCTCGTAGTTGCGCGCCTCGTCGGACCGAACTGGCCTCTTTCCGGCTCGTCGCCGCTCGCCTTGGGGAAGCGGCGCGTCTTTGGACTTCGCGGGGGTAGCATCCGGTTTGTCGCGTCGCGACTGCGCGGCGGCCGGGAAGGCGGCAAACAGGCTCGCCACCGTCAACGCGATCCCGAGTCTCCACACCACGCAACTGGCTCGAACGAGAGATAAGCTCGTCAATGCGCGCGCCATCTAGCAGCAGCCGTGCCACGTGGTCAGACGCGGATGACAACGTAAAAAGCGCAAGCGGCGCCGAACCGGGCGCTACCGCTGGCTCGTGTCAAAGCGCCGCATGGGGCGATGCGCCTCAGCGGGCACGCACTTCCGACTCTTACTTCCCTGCCGAGCTCGGAGCCGGCCCCGGTACCCGCTGATAGTCCGCCGCGGCCTTTTCGATCACCGAAAAGTCCCGCGCTGCGCGCTCCGCTTCGGCGTCGAGCATCGGCGTGAACGACGTGAGGCCCCAGATGCCGTTTTCACGGCGGCGAAAGGGGTAGCGGGTGCCGTGGGCGGTCTCGACGGTGGCGCGGTCCCCGGAGACTTCGATCTTCTTGATGCCGGAGAGATCGCGGCGCAGGCGCGCCATCCAGCCGTAGCGCTTGGCGTACAGGGCGAAAATATCGGCGCCGTCCGGTGCGTTGGCTTCGGCGGCGTACTCTTGGGCCAGCCGGCTACGCTCGGGCTCCGGGTACGACGCAAGCACGCGCTCGCGCGCTTTTTTGCGGTAGTCGCGGATGGTGTAGGCGGCGTGCTGGGCGCGCGTCTCGGTGTAGGCGAAAAAATCTTCGGCGTGGCCGCGGTTCACGGCGATGGCCACGCGCAGGTACGCCCCTTGCGGGGTGCGGTCGCTGGGAAACGAAAGGTAGGCGTAGACGACACGCGCCGCCACCAACAGCCCCAGGCCGACCAGCACGAGCAGCCATCTTCGCCGACGAAACCAGGCGGGCGTAGTCGCGGTGGATGCGGCTTCGTTCACGGAAACTCGGGCCCCGCGTAGCACGAATTTCCGCACGCTTCTCGACCAGCGGCCGCCGTTTCGGCCCAAGACGGGCGTATTGGCTTCAAAAATGGGCCTTTCGATGATACCCGAGCTTCGGTGCTAGAGGCCAAGCGCATCGCGGTCGTGATCCCAGCC
>JBEQSW010000571.1:0-29550 GCA_040348565.1 Myxococcales bacterium
GTGTACGGTAACAGGCGTTCAGCGCGCCACCCCAGAGCCCCACCTTCACGTACCCAGGGTCGTAGTCGAAAGTGCGAGGGGCCACGAAGAAGGCCTGGGCTTCGGCCGCGAAGTGTCCACGCCTTCCGAGCACGGACGCGCTGCCCATGCCGACCGGGTCGGCGCCCAAGACCCCGAGCCCGAAGCCGAGACTCGCCGACAGCGCGAGGTCGAAGGGCGGCAGCGGGCGCAGGGGGTGGGCGATTGCAACTGCTGGCGGAGCCGCGGGCGGCTCTGGCGGAGGCTCGCGGGCTGGCTCTGGGAGCGGTTCCAGGTCCAACAGCAGCGCTAACGCCACCGTGACCGCCTCCGACAAAGACGCGCAGGTCGCGGCGGTCGTGCTCAAGTGGCGCGTGCCAGAACGCGCTCCGGTCGCGTGGAGCTCGGCGTCGTAGCCGGTAGCCGAGCGCGCGAAGCGCACGTCCACTTGCATGGGCGCGGTAGCCGCAGGCGCCATCCACAACGCGCGGATCCGGCGGGCGAGCTCGTCCGCATCGGGGCAGTCCGCGGTCGCGCCCTCGCGAACGACGTGAAGCTCGGCTCCCGACAGCTCGGTGGCACCCGCGCGGGGGCAAAGAAGAAATAGGCCGACGGCCACGAGAATGACTGCGCAACGTCGGAACATGGCCGGGGGGGACGAGGAGCTTGCCAGGCTCAAACAGGCTCGTGTCTTTTTTTGTGACGGCCCGGGCTCTGGCTTTCCACTGATCCAGGGCATGCAGGCTTCGGGACTTCGGATCGTCGCACGATTGGACGTGCGTTTCCTGGGGATTGGCCTGCTGCTTGGGCTCATTTCTTGTGACCCCGTGCGGTCGGAAGTGGGCGCTGTCCTGGACACGGGTGGCGGTTCGACGAGCAAAGGGGGGGGAAATTCTGTCAGCGCGGCCGGAAGCACGGGCGCGGCCGGGACCCCCAGCACCGCCGGCGGGGTGACGGCGGCGGCACCTGCCGGCTCACCCATCTATACGCGTGCTGAACGGCTGACGAACTCGCAATTCGCGCACGCGGCGATCGACATCTTGGGTCTGCCTGCAGAGACCGACCTGCAACGCGACTTCGACCCCCCCGTACTCGGAACAACGGATTTTTCCAACAACGAGCATTTGCTGGTCACAGACCCGCGCGCCTTCACCGCGTTCGAAGCCGCCGCCGAGACAGCGGCCTCGTTGGCGACCGGCTCGTCGGAAGCGCTAGCTCGTTTGTACGCGGGCACGGACGCGGACGGCTTCGTGCGGCAGTTGGGGCACCGCGCGTTTCGGCGCCCGATTTCGGACGACGAGGCAGAGCGCTACGCTGCCATCTTCGCGCGCGGCGAAGAGCTGTACGGCGCGGGTTTCGCCAACGGCGCGGCGCTGGTCATCCGCGCCATGCTCGAATCGCCTTCGTTCCTCTACCGCACCGAGCTCGGCCCCGTGGGGGAGCCGCTCAGTGACTACGAAATTGCCTCCAAGCTCTCGTTTTGGCTGCTGGACACCACGCCCAGCGACGCGCTGCTGGAAGACGCCGCCGCCGGCAAGTTGGGCGACGCCGACTACTTGGTTTCGGTCGCTAGCGCCATGTTGGAGCAACCTGCGGCAACGCAGGTGATGCGGACCTTTCACCGCGAGCTGTACCAGGTCGACCTGTTGGATAACGTGGTCAAGGACAGCGCGCTCGTTCCCGACTGGACCAGCGACGTCAACGCGGAGGCCAAGCAGGCGTCCTTTTCGTTCTTCGATCGCATCTTCGATGACGGGCTCGGCCTGCGTGACATCTTGACCTCGACGCGCGGTTTCTTGGGCCCACGCCTTGCCCCCTTGTATGGCCAAAAGGCGCCGTCCAAGCTCGAAGAGCGCGAGCTCGGTCCCCAGCGCAAGGGGTACTTCTCACAGGTTCCGCTGCTGTTGCTGGCCGGGCGCAACGACGAGCCAGCCACCATCCAGCGCGCGGTGAGGCTGGCAACGAGAGTGTTGTGCCTCCAGCTTCCTCCCCCACCCGTCAGCGTGCCGCCGTCGTCGCCCGACGCCGAGCCCCTTCAAACCAATCGCCAGCGACTGACGTCGGAAACCAACACCTGCGGCGGCGCGTGCCATCAGACTCTCGACCCGCTCGGCTTGGCCTTCGAAGAATTCGACGGCATGGGTGTCGCCCGGGAGCTCGATCACGGTCAGCCTGTGGACGCGAGCGGAAGCTTCGCGTTCAGCTCGGGCATGAGCTCGTTCGCCGACGCGGCCGAGCTGATGACCAAGCTGGCGGACGATGACCTGCCCTACGCCTGCTACGGGCAGAAGCTCGCCAGCTACGGCCTGCAACGGGACATCGTGGAAGACGATCAAGAGCTGATCGGCTCGCTCGCCGCGGCCAGCCGCGCGGGGTCCACCAAAGATGCAGTGCTGGCTTTGGTCGGCGACCCGTCGTTTCGACTGCGCGAGAAGGATTCGCCATGAACGCCTGGAACAAAGTTGCAGGGCGCCGGCTCGGGCGCCGCTCCTTCTTGCGCGGCGCGGCCGGCGTGAGCGTGGCCTTGCCCTTCTTGGAGAGCCTGCCCGATCGCTCGGCTTGGGCCGCTGGCGAAGAGCCCGTGTTCACTCTCTTCATTTGCGCCGTCGGCGGTGTCGTCGGAAGTCAGTTTTTTCCTGCCGCGCGCGGGCCGCTCACGAGGGACGGCTTGGCCGCGGCTGGCAAAGCCACCAGTCAGCTCGCAGATCACGCCGACAAGTTGTTGTTCGTATCCGGCGTTGGCTTGCCGCCCTCCAGCTCGGATATCCATCAAGAGGGTTTGTGCATGTCGCTGACCGGCCAGCGCGCGCGCTGGGCGATGGACGGAGACAACTGTTCCCCTGACTCAGATTGTGTGACGGCGTCGGGCCGCTCCGCCGATTGGGAGATCTGCGCACGCACCCAACCCGGGTCGGAGCCGTTGTGCATCTACTACGGTAGCCGCGGCTTCACGAGCGAACGGCTCTCTTATTCGAGGGCGGGCCAAGTGACCAAGGGCATCGTCAATCCGTATGAGCTGTACCAGAAGTTGGTGGGCCTGGCGTCGACCGACGGCAGCAGCACTCCGGAGACTGACCAGGTAGCGCGACGCTTGCTGGAGAGCCGCGCCAGCGTGCACGACCTTGTCCGTGAGGAGCTCTCGGCTCTGCTCGCGCACCCGCGCCTTTCGTCCGCGGACAAAATGCGCTTGCAGCAGCATTTCGAAGCCATCCGCGACATCGAAACCGGCTTCGGCGGAATGGCCAACGAAGCGGCCGACTACTGCTCGCGGCAAGGCCTGGACGTCGACCGTTTGGAAGCGCTGAAGGGTTTCACCTACAGCTCGACGCGCACCGAAGAGATCGTGGAGCTGCAAATGAGCCTGATAGCGCTGGCGTTCGCTTGCAACTACCGCCGCGTCGCGACGCTGCAGTGGGGTGACGCCTACGACGGCACCGTGTACGACGTCCCCTCCAACGCGCGGGGTTGGCGCTTTTCGTTCATCAGCCATCGCGCCCAAAGTGACTCGACGACCGGTGACGACCAGCTGGCCGCCAAAGCCCACGCCGAGATCGATCGCGTGCGGATGGGAACGTTGGCCAGCGGTTTGGCCCATTTCGAGGCCCGCGGGCTGGCGGACAAGAGCTTGGTGCTCTGGACCAACCACCTCGCCGACGGCCCCAGCCATTCCACCGCCAACATTCCGAACATCATCTGGGGCAACGCGCGCGGCTACCTCAAACAGGGCGCGTACGTGGACGTCGGCTCGGTCAAGAACAACCAGCTTCTGAACACGCTCATCAGCGCCGCCGTCCAAGACACGGGCACCACCGTGGAAGACTTCGGCGAAGGCGAGCCCGGCCAGCTAGACGCGCTGCTGGCTTAGCTGGCGCTCGGAGACGCCTCGCGGCGTCGAGCGAAGCTGGAGCGCGTGCAGCGGCAGGCGCTCCAAGGATTCATCACATCTTGGGCTGCCGCGCCGCAGATCCCTTGCAGAAACTACCGTGGCGTCGAAAGGCCAAGCCTAGCGACCGCCTCGGGCTGCTAGCGTCCTGACAGCCCCATTCGAGTGCCTGAGATCAACAGGGAGGACGGGAGGACGGGAGGACGCAGGGAGACGAGAACGCATTTTTGTTTTGGAGGACCAAAACCAAAAATACTTCCCTCGAGAGAAAGCTGGAGGGTCGAGCCCGCGATGCCGTTTCTGACTTGCCGGCGGCAGCGCGAGCCCAAGAATTCTCGCCTCTCTCTCGCCCTCCCGTCCTCCCGTCCTCCCTGTGAAAAAATCTCGCTCGCGCGAGGTGGCCTCGCGCCGCTACAGAAGCTTCTGCGAGTCAGGCTGCGGGTTGGCAGCCCAAGATGTGTGGGATTCTCAGACGCGCGCGGCAGGCGGGGGCCTACAGCTTGATCGTTTTCCAGTCGCCGCTCTTGAACTTCCAGACCATCACCGCCGTGAGCAGGACCACGTAGGCCAGCGCCGCGCTCCAGATGCCCACCAGGCCGAAGCCGAAGGTGATGCCGAGCAGCCAGGCCAGCGGTACCAAACAGCAGAAGTGGAGGATCAGCTCCACGAACATGACGAAGCGGGTGTTGCCGGCCCCGAACAGCGCCTGGGTGAGGATCATGCCGACGGCGATGAGCGGCGTGGCCAGGCCCATCATGCGCATGGGCATGCGCGCGGCGTGAAACACCGCGTGGCTCTTGGTCACCAGGTGCAAGATGGGCACGGTCAGAAATACGCCCTCCAGCAGGCCAACGACGCCGAAGATGACGAGGCCGAGCTTGACCGAGGTCCAGCCGAACTCTTCCGCTTCGTCGGTCTTGCCGCTGCCCAAACATTGGCTGACGAGGGTGGCGGTGGAGGTGCCGAAAGCCAGGCAAGCCGTGAAGGTGAGCTTGAGCACGCCGACGATCACGGTGGTGGCGGCGCCGTTGACCGCTTCTTGCTTACCGCCCGGGCAATCGGGGGCAATCAGGCGGGTGTGCATCACGCTGTCGAGGCGGCTCACGATCATGGCAAACAGCATGAAGCCGCTCATGACCGCGATGGTGGCGATGGCGCTGGGCACCGACAGCTTCAAGATGCGCCCTAGCAGCTCGCGCGAGTAGCCTCGCACGTCGAACGGCTTGAAGCGCTCGCGGTATTGGTGAAGGCCCGCCCACACCACCATCACCAACAGGCCGACCCACGACGAGATGGCGCCGGCCAGACCCGCGCCGGCCATGCCCATGTGCGGCGCGCCCCATTTGCCGAAAATGAAGATGATGCAAAGCGCGACGTTGATCACGTTCATGATCACGCTGGCGACCATGTGCACCTGCGTCTTGCCGATGCCGTCGAAGAATGCCTTGAACGAGAACGTGACCGCCATGGACGTGATGCCCAGCAGCCGATAGTTCAGGTACGAGGTGCCGACGGCGCGCACTTCGGGTGAGCGCACCAACACGCCCAGCACGTGCGGAATCACCAAATAGCCGAAGCACGTGAAGACGATGCCGGCCGCGAGCGAGAACATCCAGGAGTTGGCCAGCACGGCGCCGGCGTCCACGCTGCGGCCCTCGGCAAAACGACGGGCCGCCAACGCCTGGGTGCCGACCGAGATGGCGCTGAGCGAGCCCCCGAACATCCACAACAGCAGCAGGCACGGCAAGAGAGCGGCCTGGGCGAAGGACGAGTCCGGGCAGCCCAGCCAGGCGAAGAAGATGATGTCGACTTCGTTGACCGCGCTCTGGGCCAGCATGGCCAGCACCGTCGGCATCGCCAGCTTGAGGACGATGCGGGGCTTGGAACCCGTCAGGTCGAGCGGGGCGGCAGACGTGCTGGGAGGAAGAGCCACGGACCGGGGGGTTGTAAGGACTTACCGGGGTCCCCGGCAAGGGGCATGTGGTCGGACGCCGTGCCTTTCGGGTGACGGCGTCGCCACTTTTTCCCGGTTCGACCTCCGCTTTACTGCGAGAGCGCCAGCTTTTGTCCGCGCATTTCGCCAAGCAGGGTCTTGGCGTCCGGCGACGTGGGGTCGTCTTTGATCACACCCTCAATCAACGCCACCGCTCGTTCTTTGTGGCCGGTCGCGCGTTCGAGGCGTGCCAGCGAGAGACGCGCTTCGGAGCTGGGGTCGAGCAGCGCCCAGCGTCGCGCGGCTTTCACGGCGTCGCCCCACTGGGTCATTTGCTCGGCGCGACTGGCCAACGCCTTGAAGACGGCGGCGTCGTTGGGCGTCTTCTTTGCGGCGTGCTTGAGCAAGGCCAAGGCGCGCAGCTTGGCGCCCTTGTCCCAAAGCGCGTCCGCCTTGGCGAGAGCCGAGCCTTCGCTGGGCGCGTCGCTGGCAGCGTCTTCCGTGGCGCCTTTGACTTCGACCTCTTGCTCTTCGCTCAAGTCGACTTCGTCGGCGTTGGCGATCGCCGCTTTCGCATCGGGCGCCGCAGCGGGTGCGTCTTTGGCCTCGACTTCACCGTCGTCGGTCGCGTCGTTGGCGGCCACGATGCCTTCCGGCTCCGACGGTGTGGGCGGCAGCGCCGGCGCGGCGACCGGCTCGCTCGGCTCACTGCCTACGGCAACGACCGTTCGCGCCGCGGGCGCCGGGGGCGCACCACGCCGCAGCGCATCCGCGCGCAGCTTCACCACGTGAGCGTAGGCGGCTTTGACCGAAGCCGTAGCTTTCTCGCCAGCGGGCGTCTTGGCGACGGCCGCGCCGCCGATGCCGAGCACCAGCACCGACATGCCCGCCACCAAGCTCAAGGCCAGACCGCGGCGCCGCGGAGCTTCGATGCTCACGGTGCGCGGCTTTTCGTCGATGATGGCCTCCAGCGCCGCACACAGCTCGCTCGCCGTTTGCGGGCGACGCGCGGGGTCGGCGCTCAGCATTTTGGCCAAGAGCACGTCGAGCGACTTGGTGATGCCGGCGTCGGGCCGACGTTGGCTGGCCAGCACCGGCGTCACGCGCTGCTTCAGATCGAGCAGCTCGACCAGGTTCTTGGCGACGTGCGGCTGGTAGCCGGTGATGAGCTCGTACAACACCGCGCCGAGCGCGTAGATGTCGCTGCGCGCGTCGGCGTTGCCGCCCTTGGCCTGCTCGGGCGCCATGTATTCGGGCGTGCCCACGACGTGCAGGGCTTCGCTGTCTCCGCCCGCGGCGACCACCGGCTCGCCGGAGAGACCGAAGTCGAACAGCTTGACCACACCGGCGCTCGTCACGAGCAGGTTGCCCGGCTTCACGTCGCGGTGCAGCACGCCCGCGCCATGCGCCGCTTCCAACGCGCGGGCCGCCTGCAGCGCGACCAAGCACGCCTCACGCTGCGGCATCTCGCCGTCTTTCGCCAGCTTGCGCTCGAGCGATTCGCCGATCAGGTATTCCATGGCGTAGTAAGGGCGCCCGTCTTGCGCGACACCGAAGTCGAACACCTTGATCAAGTTGTCGTGCGAAAGCTGGGCAATGTGCCGAGCTTCAGCGCGGAAGCGGTCGACGGCGGCGCCGCCCAGCTTGTCCGGATCCATCAGCTTGAGCGCCACCGTGCGCGACAGATCGACGTGCAGCGCCTGGTAGACGACGCCCATCGACCCGCGTCCGAGCTCGCTCACCAGCTTGTAGGGCGTGCCTGGCAACAGCGAAGGATCGGCGGCTTCGGCTGCCGGCGGCTCGGGGGACGCGGGGATCGGTAGCGGGCGTGCCACCGCCGCCTTGTGCTCGGCCACGAGCCGCGCGAACTCGGCGCGCGACCGCGCCGGCTCCGCCGGGTACAACCGCCGCATCAAGTTGGAGACGCGGCCGCGCACGCTGCGATCACCGTCGGCTTGGCTGGGAGCGCGCTGCAGCAAGCGACCGAGATCGCTGGCGGCTTTGGCCGCGGACTCGTAGCGATCTTCGATACGCGTGGCGGTGAGCTTTTGGATGATTTGGTCGAGCTCGGGGGGCGCGCCAATCAGCTGCGACAGCGGCGTCGGGTTGCGTTTGCCGGCGCCGACCAGCGCCATGTGCTGCGACGAGTCGCCGATCAAGAAGCGACGCCCCGCGACCAGCTCCCAGAGCATGATGCCGAACGCGTACAGATCGGAGGGAGCCGCGCCCGGCGTGTTGTTGGCGACCTCGGGAGCCACGTAACCCGGCTTGGCGAACACGATGCCCGCCACGGTGTGGCAGCGGCGGTTTTCGGCGCGCGCAGTGCCGAAGTCGATCAGCTTCAGCTCGCCGCCGTAGCTGACCATCACGTTTTGCGGGCTCAGGTCGCGGTGCACGATTTCGAGCGGGCGGCCTTCGGCGTCGGTGCGCTCGTGCACGTGCGCCAGCGCGTCACCCAGCATCACCCCCAGCGCGACCGCTTCGGGCCAGGTGATGCGGACGCCCAGCTGCGCCGAGCGGCTGCGCACGTCGCTCAGGTTGCGACCCTCGACGTGCTCGACCACGACGTAGGGCTTGCCCTCCTGATCGCTGGTGGCTTCGAGGATCTGCGCCACCCCCGGGTGCTGCAGCTGCGCCTGGATGCGAGCCTCGTCCAGGAAGCGCGCCAAGAAGGAGCGGTCGGTCTCGTGCTCCTTCCTGATGATCTTGACGACGACCGGGCGCTCGGCGCCTTCGATGCCGCCCGAGGAAGCCAGCAGCACCTCACCCATGCCGCCGCGGGCCAGCCGCTTCAGCAGGGTGTAGCGCTCGAACCGACGCGGCAGCGGCGGCTCGGCGGTGCTGGCCGGAGCGGTCTCGGCCTCGCGCTCGGAAGTATTTTCCAGCGATTTCGTCGGGTTAGAGAGCGACTCCATGGGCTGCATGTCCGGATGGTGCCTATGTAGTTTGATGTAGGCAAAGAAAACGACGTGACGACTGAGCCGATAGTCCGGGAAATCGCTGCAACCGGCCAAGGGAATGGGTAGCGGGGGCTGCCGGTTGGTTGCGCGGCCTGGTAGGCTCCGCGCCTCGCTTTGCCGCGACCCATGGGTGACTCCCCGCGTTCCCTCCGCAGCTCAGGGCTGCGCCTGCTCCTCCGATTGTTGTCGGTGGTGGCGGCGCTGTTCGTGCTGAGCGTGAGCGGGCGCGCCGCGGCCGCCACTGGCCAGCTGCCGAGCGACGCTGCGGTGCCCATGTGCGGTGAGCACAACGACAGCGTGGAGGCCCCGCCCATCTTCCGCGGCGTGGGCGGCAGCGCTCTGCGCGCCCTGCCCTGTCACGCCCCCGATCAGCTGGGCGTGAGCCAGAACGCACCGTCGGCGCCCAAGCCCTTGATCGTGTTCGAGCGCCCCGAGCGCGTGCTTGCCTTCGGCGTGCTCGGCGTCGCGCAGAGCGCGTCTTCCAGAATCTCGATCGCCAGCGCGAGCCGCGCGCTCGAGCGCCCCGGCTTCGTCGGAACGCCGTTCCGTCCGCCGCGAGCCTGAGCTGCGGGGTTTCTCCCCGCCGCTGCGCCACACGACACCACCATCCATCATTCAGCGCCTGCCTCGAGCCCCTGGCCGAAGCGCGCTGCATCTACATTTTCATTCGTCTAGTCACTTACAAAAACCAATAAACGGAGAGAGTCATGAACAAAGGAACCGCGATTGTCGGGTTCTTTATCAGCTTCCTCGCAGGCATGTTCCTCATGTGGGGCATGGACAAGCGAGCGGGCGGTACGGATATCGGTGCGGAAACGGTCGCCGCTGGCGGCGCCATCCCGGACCAGAGCAGCGCCAGCGTGCCGGTTTCGGCGAAGGACCCGCAGTGGGGCAAGCCCAACGCGCCAGTCACCATCGTCGAGATCAGCGACTTTCAGTGCCCCTACTGCAGCCGCGTCGAACCGACCGTGCAGCAGCTGAAGGACAAGTACGGCCCGGACAAGATCCGCGTCGTTTGGAAGAACAACCCGCTGCCCTTCCACAAGAGCGCGCGTCCGGCCGCCGAAGCCGCCATGACGGTGTTCGGTCTGGCGGGTAGCGACGCCTTCTGGAAGTTCCACAAGAACGCCTTCACCCATCAGCAAGACCTGAGCGACGAAAACTACGAGAAGTGGGCGAAAGAAGCCGGCGTCGACATCGCCAAGTTCAAGGCTGCGCTCGCCGCCAAGAAGTTCTCGGCCAAGATCGACGAAGACTTGGCGTTGGCCAAGAAGATCGATGCCAGCGGCACTCCCGCCTTCCGCATCAACGGCGTCACCCTCAGCGGTGCTCAGCCCCTGGACAAGTTCACCGAGGTGATCGACGCCCAGATGGCCGAAGCCAAGAAGCTGATCGCCAGCGGCACCAAGCCGGCCGACGTGTACACCACCCTGGCCAACAAGAACCAGGTGGCCAAGGCGGCTCAGCCCAACAAGCCCGCCCCCGACGCCGAAGAAGAAGACAAGAGCGTCTGGAAGGTGCTCGTTCAGGACGACGATCCGATCCGGGGCCCGAAAGACGCCCTCGTGACCATGATCATCTTCTCGGACTTCCAGTGCCCCTTCTGCAAGCGCGTCGAAGACACGCTGAAGCAGGTCGCGCAGGCGTACCCGCAAGACGTGCGCTTCGTCTGGAAGGACAACCCGCTGCCCTTCCACCCGCGCGCCAAGCCCTCGGCAACCTTGGCTCGCTTTGCCTACAAGAAGGGCGGCGACAAGGCGTTCTGGGACATGCACGACGCCATCTTCGAGTCGAACCCCAAGCTGGAAGACGACGACCTCAAGGGCTTGGCCGAAAAGGCCGGCATCAAGTGGGACGACGTGAAGACGGCCATCGACAACAACAAGTTCGGTGAGAAGATCGACGGCAGCGTCGAGCTTGCCAACGACGTGCAGGCCCGCGGCACCCCGCACTTCTTCATCAACGGTGTTCGCCTCAGCGGCGCGCAACCGCTGGAAGCCTTCAAGAAGTCGATCGACGAGCAGCTTGCCAAGGCCAAGGCCTTGGTCGCCAAGGGCACGCCCAAGGCGAAGGTCTACGACGAGCTGATGAAGGACGCGAAGGGTCCGCCCCCGCCCGAGAAGAAAGAGATTCCGGCCCCCGACGCGCAGAGCCCGATCAAGGGTCCCGCCAGCGCCAAGGTCACGATCCAAATCTTCTCGGACTTCCAGTGCCCGTTCTGCAAGCGCGTCGAGCCCACGCTCGCCGAGCTCGAGAAAGAGTACGGAGGCAAGATCAAGTTCGTGTGGCGCCACATGCCGCTGCCGTTCCATCAGGACGCGCCCCTGGCCAGCCAAGCTGCCCAGGAAGCGTTCGCGCAGAAGGGCAACGCTGCCTTCTGGAAGATGCACGACAAGCTGTTCGAGGTGCAGGGCACGAGCGAAGACGCCATCAAGCGTCCGGGCCTCGAGAAGATTGCGCAAGACATCGGCCTGAACATGGATAAGTTCAAGGCCGCCCTCGACTCGAGCGCCCACAAGGCGAAGATCGAGGCCGACACCAAGATCGGCAACGACGCCGGGATCAACGGAACGCCTGCGTTCGTGATCAACGGCTACTACTTGAGCGGCGCCCAACCGGCGGCGGCGTTCAAGAAGCTCATCAACCGCGCGCTCAAGGACGCGGGCGGCTGATGAGTGCGGCGCGACACACCCGGGTGCTGCTTGGTGGCGCCCGGGGTGCGCTCGCGCTGCTGTGTGCGCTGGGCTCGGTCGCTTGCGAGCGGCCGGGCCAAGCGGCTCCGCCAGGTCAGCCTGGTCGCGAGATAGACGTAGACGCAGTCGGTGGCGTGCGTTGGCCAGCCATCGAGCCAGAGCCGGCAGAGCCAAAGCTCACCGACGCCGACGTCGACCAGTTCGCCAAAAAGGTGCCGCACGCCCAGGTGCCGGCCGTTTCGGCTCAAAATCCTGCCAAGGGTCCGCCCAGCGCGAAGGTGACCTTGCAGGTCTTCAGTGATTTCGAGTGCCCGTTTTGTGTTCGCGCCGCGCCCACTTTGGACGACGTGGCCGAGCATTTTCACGATCGCTTGCGTGTGGTGTGGCGCAACTATCCCCTGCCCGGCCACCAGCGCGCCCGGCCTGCCGCGCGCGCCGCGTTGGCGGCTTTTGCCCAAGGTGGCAGCGAGCAGTTCTGGAAGCTGCACGACATTTTGTATTCGCCGCAAGGCAACCTGAGCGACGCGGGCCTGCAGCAAGCCGCCGGCAAGCTCGGACTGGATCCGGCGCGTATCGCTCAAGCCGTGCAAAGCACCCAGTACGACGCGCAGATCGACGCCGACATGGCCGCCGGTGACGCCGCCGGCATCGAAGGCACGCCCGCGGTGTTCATCAACGACTATTACCTGATGGGCGCGTACCCCGCGTCCGCCTACACCGTCGTCGTCGAACGCGCGCTACGCGAAGCCTCGGCCCGCTAACGGAGCTTTCGACGTCGCGTCGTCGTCCTCGAAGCCTGCGCTCGTCGGCTACGGAGGCACCCGAGCGCCAAGACAACGACCAGGGACGCGAGGCTTCCACCCCGCGACGGAGCGAATCGACAACCGCAACCGGCGTCGCTGGAGCCTGGCTCAGCGCTAGCCTGGCCAGCTCCGCTGCCGCTCGTGGTTGCTCCAGAGGCGCCGCCGCTTGGAAGCGCTTCACCGTTTCCGGCCGTCAGTATCGTGGGAGCGCCGCCCGCGTTCACGCCGCCCACGCTGGCGCCGCCGCTTGGATTCGTTGGTTTTGGCGGCTCCACGATGCCGTTCGTGCCGTCTTCGCCAATCGCGATCGTGGTGTCGGCGGTGGCGCCGTTTTTGCGGACGGTCGTGCCCGAGGGATAGAACGTGACGGTGACGTCCACGCTTTCACGCGCACCAAGACCGTAGTGCCGCTCCAGCTGGTCGAACGCGTAATAGTTTTGCTGGGCCTGTTTCGAGAATGCCAGCACCTCTTCGAACCACAGCAGATGGTCCGTGCCCGCTTCGTACAGGCGAATCTGCGCGTTCGTGGCGGAGCGATTTCCGGCTAGCCCAACCGGACGCACGTTGAGCCAATGCTGTGCCGGCAGGTCGTTGCGATAGAGCGCGACCTGACGCTCCGGATCTCCCGCCGTGAAGCCCATCAGATCCAAGTCACCGTCGGCATCCAAGTCACCAAACGCGAAGCCACCGTCGACGCTGCCCTCGGCAAGATGAGTGATCTTGCCCCAATCGTCGTTTTGATAGCTGAAGTGCCCGCCGCCGGTACCGCGCAGGACATGAAAGAAGAAGCGCCCGTCGATGAGAATGTCGGCGACGCCGTCGTTGTCGAGATCGGTGACGGTGGCGAGCCCCCACAGCGAATACTCGGCCGAGCCCGGCGTACCGGTCACCGCACCGGCAAGCGAGCTGAAGCGGCCGTGCCCGTCGTTCAGGTAGATGACTTCGGGGAACTTCTTGTCCTCGAAGCCGATCAGATCGACGTCGCCGTCCTGGTCCACGTCGCCGGCGCCCAAGATCGCCAAGTGTTCGGGTTTTAGCCCCAATTCGGCCGTCTTTTCGACCAGGTTCATGCGACCGTCGTTCAGCAGCAGGCGCACGCGGCCATAGTCGTCGGGCACGCCGTAGCCACCCCAGTTCACGAGCAAGTCCAAGTCACCGTCGAGGTCGAAATCGGCAAACAGGATGCCGGCATCCAGCGCGCCACCCTCGGGCTGCGGAATCAACACGCTATCGGCCGTGAACTTGCCGGCACCGTCGCCGAAATCGACTTTGAAGTTTTGACCCTGGCAGCTGCGTACCCAATCCAGCTTGCCGTCGCGGTTGAAGTCGACCAGCGCTTCTTCACGCGACTCGTTGCCTTCGCGCGTGTTGATCTGGCCGCTGTCCGCCAGCGCCAGGGTTGCGCTGCCAACGCTGGTCTGGTTCAGCCACCATTTGGCGCCGCCGTCAGCGTAGGTCATGTCCATATCGACCTTGCCGTCTTCGTCGATATCCAGACAGTTGTGCACTTCGCTGGTCGGATAGCTGCCGGACGCGGCCGTGAAGTGGCCGTGGCCGTCGTTCAACGCGGCCAAGCCGGCGTCGTGATGGTCGGAAAGGAACAAGTCCAAGTCGCCGTCGTGGTCGAGGTCCACGAACGTGAGCCCGCTCATCCACCAATCGGAGGGCTTGGTGTCGCGTAGGGCCTGCACGCCGCTGTCCGTCGTGATGACGGTAAATGTCGCTGCCGCCGCCGTACGAGCGCCGAATGACGCCACGCCAACCGCCGCCAGCAACAGCCCCAACACCAACTTTCGACGAGTAGACCGCATGCGCTTCAACCCAGAAACCCGCTCAGCTCGCCCGGGAAGCGCGGGTCGCCAAAGCCGCTCAAGCCCAAGCCGAATTGGTTGGCCAGCGAGCAGAGCAGGCCGTTGTGGGCGTTCTGAGGGTCGCGGTACTCCGGGGCGTAACCAAGCTGCAGGAAGCGCCCCTTTTTGTAGGTTCCACCGCCACCCGCCAACACGAACGGCAAGTTGTTGTTCATGTGTCGCGCCGGATCGCCAAGCTCGTTGGTCCACAGGATGATGGTGTTGTCGTAGGCCGTGCCGTCACCTTCGGGCATCGCCTTCAAGCCTTCGATCATGTAGGCCACCTGCGCCGCGTACCAGCGTTGCAGCTTCGACAGCTTGCGCACGCTGGCGGGGTCGTCGGGGCGATAGCCGTGCGCAATATCGTCATGCATCTTGACGTCGCCCAAACCGACCCAAGGCATGGTCTGCCCGATGTCCATGAACAGCGTGAAGACTTGAGTCAGGCCGCACGCGAACAGCTGCAGACCGAAATCCATGCAGGTCTGCAGATACGTTTCGTCATCGAGGGAGCCGGTGGGCGCGCCCGCCGGCTTCTGGCAGGTGATGGCGGCCGGCCGCGACAGGCGTTTCTCGAGCAAATTCAGCGCATCCAAATGCGCCTCCATCTTGGCGCGCTCCGGACCTGCCAGGCGTGAGCGCAGCCGATTGGCGTCGTCCTTCAGGTAGCTCACGACGGACAGATCGGCGGCCGAGCGCGCCTTCGCGGTCGGATCGTTCGACGGCGCCATGAAGGATCCGAACCAGCTCTTGTAGCTGTCGCGGAAGTCGTACTCGTAGGGGATCTGCTCGCCCGCGTCGTCGTAGCTCACCGCGGTGGCACCGCCCGCTTAACCGAGCGGCTTGAAATACAGCGGCTTCGTGCCGAGCTGTTTGGCCACGACGTGATCGATGGAAGGCCCGTCGGTGCGCATCGAGTCGTCTTCGCTGCGACCGTGACGGCCGGTGAGCGGCGCCACGTTGCCTCCGTTGTGGCCGGTCAGGATCGGATCGACGCCTTGGTAGTTGCAGGTGAGATCGAGCCCTTCGATGATCAGCAGCGAGTCTTTGTGGGCCTCCAGCGGCCCCAGCGTCGAATCGGGATCGTAGTCGAGGGTCCAGCCCGTCTCCTGCGCGGGGCCGCCGCCGACGGCTTGCGGGCGCCACAGATCTGCGCCGCAGCCGTGCGGGTTGGAGAGCACGACCAGCCGTTGGGGACCGGTGGCGTCGGCCGCGAAGGCGTCGCGGAGGAGGCCCTTGAAGTATCCGGCACACGCCAGGCCGGAGAACGTAGCCATCAAGGCGCGTCGTGAAATTCGGCTTTTCATCGGCTCGTTTCCTTGCTCAGGGCGCCGGGGCCATGGCCGCGCGCGAAAGGACACTCGGGTCGGTGACGAGCGCCAGCATCAGCTCGCGCACGTCGCCCTGCTTTTCCTCGAACAACTGGTGGTAGCGGCTCATCACGCAGGCGTCCGCGCCGGTCTCTCGGCGACCGACGATGAAGCGATAGGTTTGACGCATGACGCAGGCGTGCACTTCGGGCGTGGTAGCCAGCAAGCCCGACAGCGCCACCGCGTCGGCGACGGGCGCGTCGGAGCCGGCGGTGCCGACCAGGGCACCGCTCGAGTCGACGGGCTCACCATTCTCTTCGTCGCGGTAGCGTCCGATGGCGTCGTAGTGCTCGAAGGCGTTGCCCAGCGGATCGAAGGCCTGGTGGCAGGACGAGCACGCCGCGAGCGCGGTGTGCTGGGCAAAGCGCTCGCGCGTGGTCTTGGCGTCGCTCTGGTCGGCCGGGGGCAGTGGCGGAACCATGGCCGGCACCGGGGGAGGCTCGAGGCACAAGAACTTCTTGAGCACCGCGACCCCGCGCAAGACGGGCGAGCTCGAGTCGGCGTGGGCGCGCGAGCCAAGGTAGCTCGGCAAGGTCAGAACTCCGGCACGCTGCGCGGGGTCGAGGTCCGTTGGCATGAATTCGGCGGACGTCATCGAAAGGCCGTAAGCCGGCGCGTTGTCTTTCGAAACGAAGGTCTTCGCGCTCTGCAGCAGGGCCGAAAGTGACGGATTTTGCGCCCAATCCCGCAGAAACAGCTCCGTCTCTCGGTCGAGCGCGACTTTGAAGGCCGTGCCGGCTTCCGAGTAGAGCTTGCCGTCCTTCTTCCAAGCCGGGCTGCCCAGATCGATGCTGAGCCATTCGCGCACGAACCGCTCCGCTTGGCGCGCGAAGCGCTCCGGTTGGGCCTCGAGCAAGCGCCGCCCCTCGGCGGCGAGCTGCTGGGGCGTCGTTAGCCCACCGCTCTTGGCCTGCTGCGCGAGAGCGGCGTCCGGTGGCGACGCGGTGAGCGCATACGAAAGCGCCGACGCCACTTCGTACGGCGTGAGCGTCACGCTGTCGCCGCTCGCGCCGACGGGGCCCAGCTCCGTGCGAAAGATGAAATCGGGGGATTGGAGGAGCGCCCGGACCGCATATTCGACGCCGGCCGAAAGCGCGGCGCCGCGGTCGCCGGCCGGAACGGTAGCGGTGCCGGCCGTGTACACGACCAGCAGCCCGTCGAGCTCCGCTTGCGCCAGCGGGCGGCGCAAGGCTCGGGCGCCGAACGTTTCCAGGAACGTCTTGGCACACGCGGTCGCGCTTGCGTCGTCCGCGCTGCAGCTCGTGCCCAACCCTCGTGTTTCCGGTGCCCCTGCCCGCTTGGCGGCTGCCCCCTCGGCGACGATCTTCAGCGCGTCGACGTAGTTCGAGCTCACGCCGCGTTCGTCGCCCGTCGAGTAGCCGATCGCGAAGGTGTCGGGCTCGAGCCCGGCCGCGAGCGGTCGCGTCTCTTCGCCCAGCAGATCGGCCAGGGTGTTTTCGAGCTCCAGCCGAGTGAGGCGCCGAATACGGGCTGAAATGTTGGGCTTCTGCGCCGCCGCCGTCGCGCATTCTGCCGGCGTCGTGCCCGGGTCGCCAACGTTGCCTCCGCTGGCGCCGCCGCCGGCAACCAGGCCCGGCCCCTGGGGGTCGACGCCATTTTGGTCGCCGCTGCCCACGATGTTCGCGGTACACCCGAAGAGCAGCAGCGCGAGCGCGCTCAGCGTCTGTCGCATGGGCGGTAATGAGGGTGACGGTGCCTTCGGGATCACGAAAAGCGACTCGAGCGGCGCCGAACGGCTCGCGCTATTTCGTCACGCCTACCAGCTTCTGAATGCGCGGCCCGAGCGGGCTCTTCGGGTAGCGCGCCAAGAATTTGGTACCGAGCGAGCGAGCGCCGGCCTGATCACCCTTGCTGATCAGCGTCTGGATTCGGAGCAGCAGCGCTTCCGGACGCAACCGCCCGCGCTTGAAGGCGTGCTCGTATGCGTCCAGCTCCGCCAACGCTGCCGAAAAATTGCCACTCTCCGAGGCGCGGCGGGCGCGATCGAGCGCGGCGATCTCGAGCGCGATGTCGGGCTCTGTGCGCAGACGAGCGGTGGTTGCTTTCGAAGCTTCCGACGGCTGCGGCTCGCCGGAGGCGGCCGAAACGTCGCTAGCTTCAGGCACGGCAGCGGGCGCGCCTTCCGGCACCGGCGCGGCAGAAGCGAGCGGCGCGGCGGTTTTCGCGGGCGTGGTCCGGGGTGAGGCAGGCTCTGTGAGTGAGGCAGGCTTTGCGGCGCTGAATTGCGCTCGATAGTGCAGCACCGCCCCCCCAATCGTGCCGCCGATCACCAACACCGCCAGCAACTTGCCGAGCCCGATACCTTTACCGGCACCGAGCGCGGCGGCCTTGGCGCTGCTGGCCGTGACGGCGGTGCCGAGCGCTGCGCCACCGACGCCCAACGCGGCCAGGGTGCGAGCTTGTGCCCCCTTTGCGGGACCATCGAGCTCTGCCGACTTCAGCAACGCTCGTTCTTCGTCGTCCCACTCCAGCTCAGGCCGAGACATCGTCTTGCCTCCTACCGAGCCGCGCGTTGCGGCGGGCCAACCGGGCGCGAAAGTCTTCGCGCGCGCGCCGCAAGCGTGAAACCGCCGTGCCGACCGGGAGCTCCAGCAGCTCGGCGACCTCGTTTTTCGTCATTTGCTCGAGCTCGAACAGCACCAGCACCGTCCGCAGCTCGAGCGGCATGCCGTTCAAGATTTCCTGCAATACCGCGCGGGCACGGCTTTGCGCCGTCAGCTCTTCGGGGCCGGGTGAGCTGTCGCGTCGCTCGTCGGCTCGGGCGTCCAGCGGCTCTTGGTCGCGCGTCGCTCGAATGGTCTCGGTCGCGACCCTCAACGCCGTGCCGAACAAGAAGCTGCGCTCGCTGCCCTCCGCGATGTCAGCCACGCGCCGCGCCGCGATCATGAACACGCGCTGGGTCGCGTCGTCCGTGTCGGCGCTCGTTACTCCCAGGCGCCGCAAGAGCCGCCAGATGAAGTCGTGATGAGCCTGGACCATGCGTGTCACCCGTGGATGCAGCTCCGCCGGCACCAGTGGGCTCGTGGCGGACGCCACGTTCACCGGCTCGGGCGGTTCGAGTGCCGGAGCAGCACCGTTCACGGATCCATGATGAGCGGCGGGGCCGTTTGGGATCACAAAAACTCGAGGCCTACACCTGCCCCCAAGTAGCCGCCTACCGCCGGTACCCTAAAAACAGTCGTCGTTTCGAATAGATAGAAGCGATCGCGCACGAGCGCGGCGCTGCCACCACCTTCGAGACCAAACCAAAGCAGGTCGAAGGCCAAGTAGGACAGGCGCCCGAGCGCGCCGACGAACACGGCCGGACGACGCGCTTCCGCGACCGGCAGCACCGCAACTCCGCGCGCGCGCAGCTGCCCCGCTTCCACGAACACGAGCGGGTCGAAGCGCCAGCTTCGGTAGCGGACGCGCAGTGGAAATGCCTCCAGCCGCGCGAGGCTCCAGGTGAAGTCAGCCTGGCCAACGTCGACGGCGGCGTGACCGCGCGCCAAAGTCGCCGAAACGGCCAGACCCCACGTGTAGCCAGTGCGCGAACGAAAGCTGAGGCCCACGGAGGGACGCGGCGCCCAGGCTAGCTCTGGAGCAAGGCCGGTGCGGGCCGTGAGCATGAGCCCGAGCGAGAGCCTCGTGGAGCTGCCCGGTTCCGATGAAGGGCGTGTTGCGGGGGGCTTGGTGCGTAGGGCCGGAGCGGTTGCTGCGGGCTTCACCGGCGGTGGCGCAGCGGGCGTCGGCTTTTCACGCGCAGTGAGGCTGGCGTCCGGATCCACCGAGAGCGCGGCAACCAGGGCCAGGGCGTCTACGACCTGTTCGCAGCGGGCAGCGTGAACTTCACGCTCCAGCGGGCTGGGCTGCTGAGCAACCACCCTCAGCTTGCCGCGGCTGCCGCCGCTGGTTTCGGCAATTTCGACCTTCCAAACCAGGGCGGCGTTCGAGCTTGGCTCCGCAAAGCTGACGCGCGACGTTCGAGCCAGTACTTGCTCGCGAAAGCTGCTGGCGCGAGGGCAGCTGTCGGGCGCGCTGTAGTCGAGCGCGACCACCACCGCGGGCGCGGCATGCGCTCCCCGAGAGCCTGCCGCAAGCGCACCCAGCAGGCCGACCGCGACCGCCCAGCGTTTCAAGGCTGAGTGCCACCAAAGCGATCGCCCGGATCTGGCATCCCGCTGCCGATCGCGCCGATGTCGGCGCCGGCGCCGTCGGCGGGATCTCCCGCGTCGACGAGGGGGCTTTGCGCGTCGGGCGCGTAGAGATCGCGCAAAGTGGAGAGCACCTGCCAGACTGCGAGCTTGCCGGAGACCACGTCGTCCTCGTCGTACGGCAATTGCAACGGGGGCGTTTGACGAAACCGAGGATCGACCTGCTCGTCGAGCGGCCCCATCGGGCTGGCGTCGTGCAAGCCGAACCCGGCGTCGGTGCGCATGCTCAGGCCGCTGACGCCGAGCGCGTAGTTGCGCGGCGGCTTCGCGTCGGGCGCGTAGAACAAGTTGTAGTCGGCGTAGCCCAGCCGATCGGACAAAGGCGAGATGCCGTCCCCATAGGGCGGGCGCACGGCGGCTTGCGAGCCATCGGCCACTTCGAACGGAAAGCGCATGAAGACGTTGCTGCGCAGGCTATCGAGAAAACAGGTGCTGTCCACGCTGACGGCGGGTCCGACGAAGTGGCGCTCGGGACCGCCGCCGTCGAAGATGTTGGCGTAGACCTCGATCCCTGTCTTCCGGAAATTCACCAGCGACAGACCGGCTTCGATCGGCGCCGCGCCTGGCGCCAACCCCTGCTCTTCTCCGGCGTGGGCGTAGGTCAAGAACAGGTTGTGATGCACTTTCGTGTCCTCGAAAGGTTGCTGCAACCAACCCGAGCTGCCCGGATCGAGCACGGCGTTGTAGCGGAACTCGCCGGCAATGCCGCGCACGACCCAGTGCCCTTTGCGCAGCACGTTGTGCTCCACGAGCACGCCCGTGGTCTCGTACACGACCGATAGCGCCGACTCCTGATTGCCGAGCGGCTGATCAGCGGAGGTGACGAATACGTCGTGGACGTAGTTACCGCGCACCGTGAAATCGGAGCCCCACAGCACGATGCCGGCGCGGCGGCCAACCAACACGTTCGAGTCGGCCGCGGTGTCGCCGCCGATCAGCCAATGCGCAGCCTTCCCGAACTCTACGAAGCCTTTGAGGATTTTGTTGCCGCGGAACACTTTGCTCCCGCTGCCGTCCCAACCCTCGGCCAAAAAGACGGGCTCGGCGTCGTCGCGTAGAGGCGGCTCGGCCAAGAGCGCGTTGCTCATCAACGTGTTCTCGGCGAACGTGGTCGTGGAATCAGCGGCGTTGTTCACGCGCACTCGTCCGCTGCCGTCGAACGTGCAGCGCTCCACCCGGGTCCAGGCCCCTTCATCCATCGTCAAATCCAGGCTCGGCGTGGCCTCCGTGCCCAAACCGACCAAGCGGCAATCGTGCAGCCAAACGTGGCCATTCCACGGCTCCACGGAGCGGATGGAGTGGCCGCGGCCGTCGATCACGCAAGGCTCCGCGGACGGCTCGAAGGAATCCGAGCCCGTGAGCACGACGTCCGCATCCAGGGTGAGCGAAGGCACGGTCGAAGCGCCGCCCGAGCTCGCGCCCGAGCCGCCGCTCGCGCCGTTCGTCAAGCCACCGAGCCAGTAGTCGCCGCTGCAGCCGCCGAGCAACGCCATGCTGCACGCAGCCACGATGAAGCGGGGGCGGGGGCCGACCTTGCTCACCCGGGCTATCCTGCCTTGGGCGCCGGCCGCTGTCGAATCAGCGCTTACGGTTGCGGACGGCGGAGATGGCGTCGTCGAGGTCGTTGGACGTGCGCAGGCACGGGTAGCAGTCGTCCTTCTTGCGGGCGCCGCAGCCGGTCTTGTCTTGCAGCGGCACCAGCTCGAACAGGGCGCGCTCGTCGGAGCTCTTCTTCAGCTCGCCCAGCAACGCCTTCTTTTCGTCGCAGCCCGCCGAGTAGCGCAGCTTGACGATGGCGCGCAGGCTCGGCGACGCCACCTTTTCGAACGAAGGCGATTGCAGGAACGTCTCGGCGCGGGTCTGCACCCACGGGCGCACGTTCGAAGTGGTGACCAAGTCGTACGCAATGTCGGCGCCGCGCGAGCCCATGGCGCCTTCGAGCAGCGCGAAGGCGGCGTCGCTGCTCACCTTCACCTGCGCGGTTTGAAAAACCAAGGACGCGACCTGCGCGTTGTTCTGAAACTTCGCGTCGATGGACAAAGCGCGCCCCACCGCGCCGACGGCGCCGGGCCAGTTCTTCTTGGCCGCCATCTCGCGCGCCATTTCGAGCGGAATGTTCGGATCTTTCGGGTATTTTTCGAGCAAGTCTTCGAGCGCCTTGGCCCCGCTGGCCTTGGCTTCGTTGAGCTCGTCGGGCCGCGCGAAAGGTCCTTCTTTGGCGGGAGCTGCCCCGGCCAGCACGGCGTCGCCGGGAGCGGAGACAGCAGCGCTCGGGCTCACGCCGCTGGTGCTCGGTCCCGACAGGCTGGCAACGATGGCACCCACGATGCCCAGCACGAGCACCAAACCAAGCGCGGCGGCCACGCCGAACAGCGCCCGCGTGGGCACGTTCTTCAGCCGCTCTTGCACGCCCGCCGGCAAGCGACCGCGCAGCGTCGCCAGCTTTGCGTCGAGCCGGCTCGGCATGAGGTCCCCGTCCAGGCTGCCGAGCGGCGGGTCGATGTCGTGCAGCGAGCCGGGCACGCGCGGCATCGGCGTCGGCACCGCTTGCTTCGGCTTGGAATTGACGGTGATGGCTTCGCGCAGCGACTGCTTGGCCTCGTCGGGCGGCGGAAAGCTGGAGGGCGACCCTTCGGGCAAGGTAAAGCGATAGATGCCGTGGCCGGGGATGGGCGCGAGCAAGCGATTGATCACGTCCACGACCTCGGACGCCGACTGGTAGCGCTCGGAGGCCTCGCGCTGCAGCAGCTTCATCGCCACCGCTTCCACGGCCGGCGGCACCACGATGCCGGGCGCGCGATCGCTGATCTTGGGCGGCGACTTGGATAGCTGCTGGCCCAAGATGCCGACCTGGCTCTGGCTCGAGAACGGCCGCGAGCCCGAGAGCATCTCGTACAAAATCACCCCGAGGGCATACAGATCGGCGCGCCCATCGACGGTCTGGCCCAGCGCCTGCTCGGGGGCCATGTACTCGGGCGTACCGAACACCATGCCGGCCTTGGTGATGGGCGTGTGGGCGGGCGTCTGGGTGGGGTGCGGCACCTCGCCGATTGGCACTTTGGCGATCCCGAAATCCAGCACCTTCACGAAGTCCGGATCACCGCCCTTTTCGACCAGCATCACGTTCTCGGGCTTCAAATCCCGATGCACGATGTCGAGGGCGTGCGCGCTGCCCAACCCCGCCGCAATTTGCCGCGTGATGTGCAGAGCGCGCTCGGCGGCAATGGGCCCCCCGGCGATCTCGTCGCGCAGGCTCTTGCCCTGCACGTACTCGAGCACCAAAAACACGGCGCCGTCCGGCAGCCTGCCGAAGTCGGTGGCGGCGGCCACGTTGGGGTGGTCGATGTTGGCGGCCGCCATGGCCTCGCGCTCGAAGCGCGCCACCACCTCGGCCATCGTCGTCAGCTCGCGGTGCAGCACCTTGATGGCCAGGCGCTTGCGCATCAACACGTGCTCGGCCGAATACACGCGGCCCATGCCGCCTTCGCCGATCAGCGCGTCGATGCGATAGCGGTCGCCCAGAGTCGTGCCCACGCGGGCATCCGCGCTACCGGATCCAGGAGTCGTCGGACCGCTCAACTCGGTATCAGTACGGATTGTCGCCCGACGTGTCGGCGGGCTTGGGTTTCGGCGCAGGCGCGGGTGCGGGCTCAGCCGGCTTGGGCTCAGCAGGAGCGGCCGGGGCCGCGTCGGAGGGCTCTGCCACCGGTGCCGGCTTCGGCTTGGGTTTCGGCGCCGCTGGCACTGGTTTCGGTGCGGGCGCGGGCGCTACGGCAGCGGGCGGCGCAGCCGGCGCGGGCTTGACCGGAGCCGCGGCGGCGCTGGGTCCGGGCGCGGCGCTCACCGCGGGTGCGGCGCTGGCCGACTCGACCGGCGCGGCGCTCGGCACCGCATCGGCGGGCTTCGGCGCTTCGACGGGCGGCGTGGGCGTCACGGTCGCTTCGGGCGCGGGCGCGACGGCCGCGGGCGGCTCGGGCACCGGCGCGGGAGGCGTCGGCTCCTTCTTGGTCAAGAAGAACACCGCACCCGCCGCGACGGCGATGCCGGCCAAGATGATCATGATGCGACCACCACCACCCTCGGAAGCGGGCGGTGCCGACGACAGAATCGGTTGCGGGCGCCCAGAGGGACGCGCGCTGGCGGCCGCCGCAGGTCGCTCCGAACGCGCGCGTTCGGCAGCAGCTGCAGGACGAGCGCTCGCCGGTTTGGCTTCGGCTTTCTTCTCGCTCTTGGGCGGCTCCGAACGCAGCGTGTGCGGGCCCTTTTCGCCGGCAGCCGGCTCGGCCTTGCTTTCACTCGCTAGATCGGGCTGGGTTTCTTGCGACTTTTTCTGCGGTTCCGGCTTGGGCGAAGACGCTGGCTTTTTCGACTCTGGCTTCGTGCCCACGTCGTCCATCGAGCCGCCCGCTTCACGCAGCGCGTCTTGCAGCAGCTCGGCGGCTTGCTTCATCACCGTGCGATCTTCGGGCGCCGGCATGTCGGCTTCCGAATTCGACGAGGGGAAGAAACCACCACCGCCAGCGGCAGGCGGCGCGGGCGTGGGTTCGGCGGCGGCCTTGGCGGCGGCAGCGTGCGAGCCCATCGCGCCCAAGCCAATCATCGTGGCTTTCCGTACTTGAGGCGGCTTGCCCGTCCCCGATTCGGCGATGGCCGGCGTCATGGCCGACGCGGGCGTGGCTACCGGCGCCGTCTTGGCCGCCGCAGCACCGCCGTCGCCGCCGCCCGCCTCATAGGCGGCCGAGGCGTCACCGCGCGACTCGACGAGCGTGTCGATCATTTTGCGCGATTGGTCATCGATCTTGATGAACTTCACGCCCATGCCGTTCGGGCGTTCCTTGTCGCCAGTTTCGCTCTCGCGTTTCCAAACCACGCGCCCGACGCCCTGGATCACCTTTTGATCTTCGGCGATCTTGACCTCGAACTTGAGGAGCGTGCCGGGCGGAAACGGCGACGGCGTCTTGATGAACATGCCGCCGCGGCTGACGTCATGCGAGTGATGCTCGATGAACTCGTCGAGGGTCGCGCTTTTGTAGCGGACCGTCATGGTCAGCACCTTGGCGCGGGGGTCTTTTCGCGTTTCCTGGCCCATCAGCTTCTCCGGGGTCCCGTTTGGCTGCGCTCACGCCAGCCGGTCGCTCAGGGGCGACCCAAATCGGGCTAGTAATCGTAGCGGACCCACCCCCCGAAACCCAAACTTCTTCGCGGTCCTAGCCAGCACCGGCCGACTGGCCTACTGCCACCGGGTCGTCGACGGGTCGGCGCCGGCCCGATTTCAGCCGCGAATGCGCGGTGGAAATCGGTGGGGCAAGCCGCGCTAGGATGCCGACGCTGCGATGAGCCCGCCCCGCCCGCTCAATCATTTTCGCGCCTTCGCGCGGCGCCCGGTCGGGCTTTCGGCAATCGTGAGTCGCGGTGACGGCAGCTGGAAGCGGCCGGCGCGCTTGATAGACCTCGGGCTGGGCGGCGCCTGCATGGAGATGCTGGAAGCCGTCCCCAACGGCACCGCCGTCTCGCTCTCCGTCGAAGCGCCCCACCTTTGGGATCCCTTGTTCCTCGAAGGCGAAGTCGTCTGGCTCCATTCGCTCGAAGGCGCCGCGCGCCTCGGCGTCCGCTTTTACCACCGCTCCGGCCGCACGCTTCGCACGCTCACGGAGCTGCTGGAAGCCGAAGCGTATCACTGACGACTTCAGTCATTCGATATCGTTGGCCAGCGCCAAGGCGGAGCGCGCCAGACCCTGGGTGATGCTGTCGAAGACGTGCGCGGGAAAGCCCGGCGGTAGCTCGGCGCGGACTCGTTCGACGACCGACGGTGTGCGCTCGATCGCTTTCGCGATCAGGTCCTCCATGTCTCGACCGAGTCCACACGCGCGCGCCGCCGCGTTGAAGTGCCGTCGGCGAATCTCGGGCAAATGATAGTGTTTGCTCTTGCCACGAACGGCCATCGCGAGCTTGAGCTTCTTCGGGTGCAGTTGGTTGGTCTTCGTGCCAACGAGAGGCCAAGTCGAGATGACGTCGTACAACGGGGTGAGCTGAAAACGCCCTCCCGCCAGCAGTCGGATGCTGAAGTTCTTGGCGTGACCGTCGGTTGCCGCGAGCATCCAGAACAGCAGTTGCGCCATGAGCAACGTCGCGAGGTCGGCTTCGCGCGCTTCCGACGCCTGGAGGATGCTGGCAATTTCGGCGAGGCCTGGGCCGCCTTCGGCTTCGTACTTCGCGGAGCCGGGCGTGCCCGTCGCCTGACAGAAGTCCTCCTGCGGCAAGCGCAGCCAGTACTTCTTGGACTCGTGGAGCTTGCGGTCGAAGCGAGTGACGACGAGCGCTTTGCTCGCGCCGAACTGCGAGATTTGGCACTCGGCGACAGGCAAGCCAAAGCCCGCCAAAATACGTGAGCACAGCCACTCGTTCTCGACGGACGTGCTCAGATCGAGCTCGCGGTTGCCGACCAAGCCGAGCGGGAGCTTGAAGATGTGCGTCGTCGGCGTCGACCCACGTGGGATACACCAGCGGCCACGGTGGAACGTGAGCGCGGTCTTTTCCTGCGCGCCGGCCAGCGAGATCCGCGGGTCTTCCTCAGCCTCGACGAACGCGCTGGGTCGGGATGCGGCGCGGAGTAGCTGCTCGAGCTGCTCGCTCCGAAGCGCGCGGGCCTGGATCGAGAAGACATTTTCCGGCGTTTCGCCCACGGGCAACAGTTGAACTGCGCCCACGCAGTCGCGGCCGATAGCTGCCAGTAGCTCGAACGGATCTACGCCGGGGAGACCGAACTTGGACTGGATACGCCTCCTGATCGGCTCGCTGTCTGGCAGCAAGTTGTCGAAGTAGCTGCCGACGCGTTCCCCGGTTACCGTCTGGTCGTCGAGGTTGAAGGGCAGCGATAGCGAGAGGGGTCGCCCCTCATCCGACTCGACCCAAGCGGGATCATAGGCGAGCGTCATCGGCCCAGCGCTAGGTATGGTCCACCGACCAACGCGCAAACCATTGGTCCAAATGTCGAGAGCGCGACTTCGAGACGGGCGGGCCATGTCTACCAAGCCGCGCTGGGCTTGTCGTGCGTGCGATCCCTGATGATCAGCTCGAGGTCGAGCAGATTGGCTAGAGAGATCAAACGCTCTAGCGTGAGGCCGCTCATATCGTTTTCAATCGCTGAAAGGCGCGCTTGACTCAGACCAAGTTTGGCCGCGAGCGCGCCCTGAGAGAGAGCTTTTGCCTTGCGTCGCTTGCGGAGCAGCGCGGTCACTTGGCGGGGGGTGGTGACGATTTGCTCTTGGCTGGCGGTTTTCATATGAGCCGCCCGCCAGAATATCCGTATTACGAATATTTTCAATATATCCGTATTACGAATACCTGGGGCACGTCCCGGTTGCGTAAAACCCGTTCAAATCGGCGGAAGGCCGCGCAGCACGCGGTCATGATGGAGCAGCATCTCGTACACGGCGGGGCCGCGATTGAAAGGGTAGTCGTGGGGACCGGGGACGATGACCAGCGTGTGGGGCACGCCGGCTTGTTTCATGGCGGCGCTGATGGCCTTCGTCGAGCCGAGGAAGTAATCGCCGTCGCTCGTCAAAAGTCGGAAGGTGAGCGCGGGATTTTTTTGGTGGGCCAGCGCGGCGCGGGTCGCCACCGGTCCGGCGTTGTCCATGTCGAACGCCGGCTGCAGCCCACCCACGGCCGCAAACGCTGCTGGGTTGCGCAAGCCAATGGCCAGCGCCGCTCGCCCGCCGAGGCTGATGCCGTCGATGCCCGTCGTCTGCGCGGTGCCGATGGCTGGCGTCTCGCGCGCAGCCCGCGGCAACAGCTCCTCGACCGCGAACTTGGCGAGCGGCGGGACCTTGGAGAACGGCTCGTCGCCGCGCAGCATGTCGGGCGTGTACGAATTGACGATGACGAGCCCACGGTACGGCTGCTGCGCGAGCGCAGCGTTGAGCTTTGCCAAGCGCGCTTCGTCGACGAAGCCTTCGAGATCGGCGGCCGTGAGCGGCGGGTGATGCAGGCGCTCGATGGCGCGATACATGCCGTAGTCGTCCAGCCAGCCGCGCGCGCCTTTTTCTGGCCCTTTGCGCGCCTCACCGGTGCCGTGGAACGTGAGCAATACCGGGAAACGCTCGTCGGCCGCGCGCGCCGGCACGACCACGACCGCGTTCATGCGCCCCATGGGTGTATCGGCGTAGGTCCAAGTGACTTCGGTTTGCGGCAGTTGGTTGGGCATGGCGCTGGAAGCAGAGGGCGCGGGCACCGCAACGCTGCGAGCGGCCGCCACCGCAACGCCTTCACCGGGCGGAGCGTGCTTGGAGCAAGCAGCCATCAGGCACACCGCCCCCACGGCGGCGGTCAGACGAAAGAGCTTAGAAAGCATCCTTCATCGCTCGCACGGCCGCCAACACCGCTTGCGGCGAGCGATCTTGCGCCAGCCGCTCGTTCACCTTCGCGACCACGTCTTTCTCCGACACGCGCAAGAACGGATTGGTCAGCCGCTCTTCGCGTAGCGTGCTGGGCAAGGTGGGCTCGCCCTTTTCGCGCAGCGCCTTGGCCCACGCCAATTTCTTGGCAATTTCCGGGTTGTTCGGCTCCAGCGACTCGGCAAAGCGCAAGTTGTTCACCGTGTACTCGTGGCCGCAGTACACGCGCGTGTCATCCGGTAGCGCGCCCAACGTCAAGTTCAGCGATTCGTACATCTGCGCGGCCGTGCCCTCGAACAGGCGCCCGCAACCGGCTGCGAACAAAGTGTCACCGGTGAACGCCGCGCCCTCCGCAACGTACGCCACCGCGCCCAAGGTGTGCCCCGGAATGTGCAAGGCCTTCACGCCAATGCCGGCCACGTCGAACTCCTGCTGGTCGTCGAGCAAATCAGTCTGGCCCGGAATGCGCCCCTGGTCGGTGCGGTAGCCGAACACGCGCGCGTTCGGAAAGCGCTTCAGCAAACCCAAGTTCCCGCCCACGTGATCGGGATGATGATGCGTCGCCAAGATGGCCAGCGGAGTGAGCCCCAGCTTGTCCAGCGCCTGAAGCACCGGCGCCTCTTCACTCGCATCCACCACCACCGCGTCCTTGCTGCCCGGTCGATGCAGCAGGTAGCAATAGTTGTCGCTCAAACACGGAACCAGATGAACTTCCACGCCCCAACCATACCGCCCCCGCCCCACGCGCGCGCGTCAGCAAACGCCCCACCACCCATCGCCCAAAACCCACGTAAATACCCGGAACCCTTGACGCCCCCACCCTCCCCACGGCATAGACGTCGCCACTCGCGCCCCTAGCTCAGCTGGATAGAGCGACGGCCTCCGGAGCCGTAGGTCAGAGGTTCGAATCCTCTGGGGCGCACTGAGCTGTCCCGCTTGCTGTCCCGGCGAGCGGGCTTGCTGTTGTTGTCGTTGTTCGCCATCGCTTTGACCTTCGCCGGCCCCTTGCGCTTCGCCTTCTTGGGTGGCTTCGCGAGGCCAAGCGCGACGTCGAGCGGCGTCCAGTCCCCCAGCTTCAGCTCCGAAGCCTGGCGCGCGGCGCGGCGATAACGCTGCACCATCTCGTGGGAGCGGTGACCGGTGCGGTCCGTGACCCACGCCTCCGGCTTGCCGGCGGCCAGGGCGATCGTCACGAACGACGCGCGTAGGTCGTGCGCCCGCATGGCCAGGCGGGCCGTGGTCCGCTCGAAAAGCTCGGGACGGCTGATACCCGCCAGCTTCAGATCCGCCCGTAGGCGCGTGGCCAGGCGCTCTGGCTCCGCTGGCGGATCGAATACCAGGGCGCCGGGCTCCCCCTTGAAGCGTGCCAGAGTGGCCGCCAAACCCGGCGAAAGGGCCCACGCGCGGGGATCGTCTGTCTTGTTTTCATC
>JBEQSW010000580.1:0-4702 GCA_040348565.1 Myxococcales bacterium
TCTACGCCCACAAGGGAGGGCATGGTCGCGTCGATGTCGTACGCAAGCTACTCGAGCAAGATATCGGGTATCCCAAAGAGTTCGTGCACTGCCACGAAGGTTGGTTTCAAGACACGCTGCCAGTGGTCGCTCCTGGGTTGTCCCCGGTGGCTCTTCTGCGGTTGGACGGTGATTACTACGCATCGACCAAGGTCTGCCTGGACCATCTGGTGCAAAAAGTGATCCCCGGCGGTTTCATCATCATCGACGACTATGGGGTTTACGAGGGCTGTCGACGCGCCGTGGACGAATTCCTCCAGCACGCGCCGAGCATGTTTCTGCACCAGTCGAACGCCGCAATTCACTACCTGGTCAAGGCGGGCTGACGGGGGCGGCGACGCGTTCGAGCGAGCGAATCTTGCGGGCCGGAGCGCCGGCGACCAGGGACCAAGGCTCGACCGACGAAGTAACGACGGAGCCCGCGGCGACCACTGAGCACGCGCCGATCTCGATTCCCGACAAGACGATCGCTCGCGCGCCCAACCAGGCGCCGGCGCCGACGGTGACCCCGCCCGTCTTCCGCGGGAACAAGCGGGCCAACTCCGTCGAGCGGTTGCAGTCGCTGTGGGTGAGGATGGAAACGCCTTCGGAGATGACGGCGTCGTTCTGGATTTGGATATCGGCCGAAAGATCCAGGTAGACCAGGTCGCCGACGTAACAGTTACCGCCGATGCGAAGATTGCTGAAATCTCCGGCGCAAGTGCTCGACTCGACCGTGTTGTCCAGGAAGAGGCTGCGCTTGATGCGCGTGCGTTGCCCGACTTGCGCGCCGCATAGTCGGAGCAGCTGCGCGCTCACGCGGGGGTCGGGGTTTCGCAAATAGCGCACGGCGGCGCCAGGACCCAAGGCCGCCACCACGCGCGCAGTCAACGGCGCAATCAATCGTTGCTGTAGCCCTGAAAGACTGGGCGTCACGTGGCACCTACCGGGGGAGCAGGCTTGCGGCCTCGTGTTCTCAGGAGACCGAGTAGAGTCTTGGAGGTCGCACGGTTCATTCCAAATGCCAACGCGGCGTAGAGTAGTCCACCTGAGGCGGTTTCGAGTCCCAGACGCGACCACGGGCTGCCCCAGGAACGCAGCTCGTGTGCCAGAAGGGCCACGAGCCCGGCCATAGCGGACGAAGAAAGTATCGAACGCCAAGTGGCGTGCAAGACCTCCGCCGCGCGCATTCCGATGTACCTGCCCGGAACAGAAAAGTTTACGTACGTGAGCAGTAAGTTCGCGACGGCATAGCAGATAGCTACCGATTCGATGCTGCCGAGGCCGACGCCGACGGCAATTCCCGCCACCAAGAAGGCTCCGGCAAATAAGCCCCAGCGCAACAGGATGTCCGTACGCCCTTGTGACCGGTAGAGCCAGCCAACTGTCGACTGCAGCGACTGCAGTCCGCCGATGATCGAGAGCACCTGCAGGACGCCGGCAACGCGAGCCCACCGTGGCCCGTACACGGCGATGACGAAGTCATGCGCCACCGCTGCCAAACCGAACATTGCCGGTAGGGTGACGAACGCGATCAGAGCGAGGGCTTGGAGATAGGCTCGCTTGACGCGTGGCGCGTCGTCCTGAATTCGCGCCAGGGCCGGGAACATGACGTTGCCCAGGACACCGGTGAGCTGAGACACGGGCAGCAGCATAGTCGAATAGGCGCGGGTGTAGATGCCGAGCTCGGCCGAACCGAAGAACCTACCGATCAGCAGGTTGTCGACGTTGCGCACCCAGTAGTTCAGCGTATTGAAACCCAGCAAATGGGCGCTATAGCCGAGGAGTTCGCGCACCGAGGCCCAACGGAAGTGCAGCCTGGGGTGCCAGCTACCCTGGAGCCACAGTAGCAGAGTGGCGAGTGCCGCCCGGGCCAAGCCTTGAACGACCAAGCTCCAAACTCCCCAGCCCGAGAGCGCCAGACCGACAGCGCCGATTCCCGAGATGACGACGCTCAGGGTGTCGACCGTCGCCAGGGCGCGAAACCGCATCGCACGTGTCAGTAGAGCTCGCTGCACTACGCTGAACGAGCCGATGATGAAGTTGAGCGACAGCGCCACCATCAGCCAGCGCAGCCTGGGTTCCGAGAAAAATCCGGCGACCAGCGGAGACGAAGCGGCCAAGATCAGCGTGGTTGCGACGCCGACGCCGACGTTCAGCCAAAACACCGACGAGCGATGCGTCTCTTCGACCTCACGGGCTTGGACGATAGCGGCGCTGAATCCCATCTCGGCGAACAGGGCCGCAAAGCCGGTGAAGACGGTGGTGATGCCCAGTAGGCCGAAATCTGCGGGCGTCAGCAGGCGCGCGAGCAGGACGGAGAGCCCGAAGGACGCGACTTGGGTGAGCACGCGGCCTAGCGCGGTCCAGCCGATGCCCGACATCGTGCGATGCGTGAGGCTTCGAGGTGGGGAGCCAGCAGTGGGCGGGGCGGGCGGTTTCTCGGCGTGATCGGGCAAGAGTTCGGCCAAGGTGCGTGGCAGGCTTATAGCTCAAAACGACGGGACGGATGTGGTACGGGTCCATCTCGATGCCGAAGCAGGACCGCAACTGGCTGGTGGAGCACATCCTCGAGCAAGAGCTGCGTACCGTTGCGGAGCGCTACGCGCGCGGGCGGATGCTGGACATCGGCTGCGGTACGAAGCCCTACCAAGCGCTGTTCGCACCCTTCGTCGCCGCGCATGTCGGCCTCGATCATGCGCCTTCCCGACATGGCACCGAGCGCGTGGATCTGGTGGGTACCGCTTACGACATTCCCGTGGCGGATCAAGAGTTCGATACTGCCATCTGTACGGCGGTACTCGAGCACCTCGAAGAGCCGGAGCGCGCGTTGGCCGAGTGTCATCGCGTGCTGAAGCCGGGAGGCACGGCGATCTATGCCGTACCGTTCATTTGGCATGTCCACGAGGAGCCGAGAGACTTCTTCCGGTTTTCGAGGTACGGCATGCAGCACCTGTTCGAAAAGACGGGGTTCGAGGTGCTAGAGATCAAGGCGCTGTCGGGTTTTTGGGTTACGTTCGGCCAGCTCCTTTCGTACAACCTGTACCGGTTGGATCGAGGGTTGCTGCGCCGCGCCAAGGTCGTCGCCCCGCTGGCTTGGGGTCTTCAGAGGCTGGCTCTGGGCCTCGACAAGCTCGACCGCACGGAGCAATGGACCTGGATGTACTTGGCTGTGGCTCGCCGCCGTTGAGCCGACGCGCTCACCGGTTAGCCATCCAAGAGCTCGTCGATCAACTCTGACCAACGAGCGACGCTACGCGCCAGCGAGAACTCTTCGCTGCATCGCGCCCGGGCGTTTTTTCCCATTTCGGCGAGGCGCGCCGGGCTTTGGAGCAATTCCGCCGTGCGCGCGACGAAGCCGCTGCGGTCATCGACGCCGACTACGAAGCCGGTCTGCCCATCGACGAGGACGGTGCGCGCCCCCGGAACGTCAGTCGACACGACCGGTACGCCGGACAGACCCGCTTCGATATAGACGCCGGGCATGCCCTCGCCGTCAGGGATGCTGGTGAATGCAAGTACGGAGGCGGCGCGCATCAACTCGGGAACGTCGGAGCGATGTCCCATCACCTCAACGCCCAATTGCTCCGCGCGCTCGCGCACGCTCGAAAGCAGAGGGCCGTCACCAACCATTTGCGCCTCGAAAGCCACGTTCTGAGCGCGCAGATCTGCGACCACGTCTAGGTAGAAGTCGGGTCGTTTGGATGCGGTGATGTGGCCAATGAAGATCAGCCGGGGCTGATCGCCCGCGCCCTTGGTAGTCGCCGGAAAGAACCGTTCAGGGTCCCGGCCGTTGGGGATCAACACCAGCTTTCGTCGAGCCACCCGGAACAGGTCGTGCGCTTCCTCCAAGCATTCGTTGCTGACCCCGGCGACACGCAGCGCGCGGCGATAGAGCGCTGTGTGGAGCAAGCGTTGCGAAGGTCGATGCGCGGCTTGGTGTGCGATGCCCAGGCGGTACGCGACGACCGGCACCCGCGTCGGTGCCGCGAATGCCAAGTACTTGAGCGGCTGGCTGCCATGCGCCACCAAGCAGGCGGGCTGCAGCTCACGCAACTTCTTTCGCAGGGCGACGACGGCGCCGAGGTCGAGGCCGAGGCGCTTGGTGCGCCCTGGCACCACGTCGAGTCCGTAGTCTGCCTGCAACTCGCGGTGCTCGGAGCTAAAGAGCGTCAAGACGCGGTGACTGACGGCTGCGCCATCGAGAGCAATACGCATATCTCGCGCGTAGCGCTGAGCTCCTCGCGGCAAGTCGATGGGTAGGACGTGAAGTACGAGCGGAGCCGTCATCGGAGGCCTTCAGCGCAGCGGGCCAAGCTGGCGCACCAAGTCCTCGAAGTGCTCGTCCAGCCGTGTCTGCAGCGGGACGGGCAGCGGAGCCTTCGCGCTCTTGAGCAAGGCGTCGTAGCCCGCGCCACTGCGGAAGGCGAGTGGTCGGAGCAGCTTGCGAACACCGCCCGGAATGCGCTTCTCGAAACGAGCAAGGCCCAGATCGTAGGCTCGGCGCATCAGCGGCGAGAAGCGTCGCTTGTCGGCGGTCACGTTGTGCGCCTCGGCCGGCCGCGGCATCGGCGTCAAATTCAGAAACTCCAACACACCGTGCCAGCTCCGTTCGGAGGGACCGATCAGACTGGCAAAATCAACGAGCAGAAGACGCTCACGCGCGAAGCGCTCCAGGTAGGGA
>JBEQSW010000581.1:0-7355 GCA_040348565.1 Myxococcales bacterium
CCCCGTTCACTGGGGGTTGGCGGCGAGGCGGCGCAGCTCGGCTTCCTTGGCGCGAGTCTCCGGGGTGACGTTGTCGCCGAAATCCTCCATCTCGAAGACCGGGCGGATTTCGACGTCGTTCGGCTCGCTGCAGTCGTCCTGCGGCATGCGCTTCAGCCACTCCACCGCCTCGTCCATCGACTTCACCTGCCAGATCCAGAAGCCTGCCACGAGCTCCTTCGTCTCCGTGAACGGGCCGTCGATGACCGTGCGCTGGTTGCCGCTGAAGCGGATGCGCTTGCCCTTGGAGCTGTCTTTCAGCCCCTCGCCGGCCAGCATGATGCCGGCCTTCACCAGCTCTTCGTTGAACTTCATCATCGCCGTGAGCGCGTTCGCGCTCGGGAGCTTGCCGGCCTCAGAATCCTTCGTTGCCTTGACCAAAACTACGACTCGCATGGTTCGACTCCTGTTAGCGGGCGGGGCCTGCGGACCGTCGTGGACCGCTTCGGCTCAGCCTCTATTCGGGCGACGAACGAGGGGCAGCCGAATCGACGCCAACCGCGACAAAATTTTCGATCGGGGCCCGCCGGTGAATAAATCTATTCAATACGCGTAGTTACGTTGGTCTCGCTACCAGCGGCGCCCCAGCCCCTGACGCAATTTCGCGCGCAAAGGGTCAAGCGGCTCCGGCGGACGGCCGGACATGACTTCCAGGAAGGCCAGGAGACCGACGAAGGCGGCCATCACTAGGAGCAGGATGAGGGCGCCCCGCCGCGAGCCGCCGGTTCGCGGCTGGTCGAGCGCCGCAATCTCTTCCGGCGTTGGGTAATGGATCGGCGCGCCACTCGGCCATTTTTCCGGGCGGGGTGCGGGCGTGGGTTCTGGAGCGGCTCCGCCTGAGCGCGGCCGGGGTCGGCGGTTCCATGGCCTCGCACGCGGTTCCGGAGGCGGACTAGGAGAGGGCGCGCGGTCACCTCGCAGAATTTCGTACGCCATGCAGATGCGGTGAAAGCGCGCGGCCGCGTCCGGCTTACCGGGGTTGTGATCCGGGTGGTGCCGCAGGGCGAGCCGTCGGAAGGCGGAGCGAATGGCGGCTTGCCCGGCCCTCGCCGAAACCCCCAGCTCGCCCCGCGCTTCTTCAAGCGTCACGATGCCAGGCTAGTGCAGCCCAGGTGAGATAGCAGCAACTAAGCTCGACACATTTGGGGCTGCCGCGCCGCAGATCTCTTGCAGAAACTAGCGTGGCGTCGCAAGGCCACCCTGCGCGACCTCTTGAGATGCTGGCGTTTTAATAGCCGCTCTGGAGTGTCTACAAGATTGACGGGGAGTACCGGATCCCGATCTCCTGATCGAGGAAGAAACTCGGAGTCTCCACGCGTTCGAAAAGTGAGTTCGGTTCCGAACTCACTTTTCGACTTCGGAAGACCCCTCCGGCGCGGGTTTCAACCATCAGGTCGGCGGGCGTGCCCGTCATCAGCGACTAGTGGGCGCCTTCTACTGCCACGGCGCTGGCGGGGCGCTTGAGGAACAGAATGAGCACGAGGCCGAGCGACATGGCCAGGGCCGTCCAGCGGAAGCCGTTTTCGAAGCTTTGGACCATGGCTTGGGTGGTGACGCGCAGCTTGAGCACGCTCTCGGCGACCAAGTCGCGTTGCAGTGTCTGGCTACCCAGGGAGGCGCTCAGGGTGGCGATGCGCTCTTGGACGAGCGGGTTGGAAGCGTACAGGTTTTCGCCCAAGTAGGAGCCGAAGCGCTTCATGTCGTTGGTCACCAGCATGCCCATCAAGGCCGTGCCCAGCGAGCCGCCGAGCTCTCGCGTGAGGTTGAACAAGCCGGTCGCGTTGCCGCGTTGGGCTGCGCTCAGGCTCGACAGCGCCATCACGCTCACCGGAATGAAGATGAAGCCGAGCCCGAAGCTGCGGATCATGTTCGGTTCGACCATGTCCCAAAAGCCGGCCGCTTGCGTGAGATGCGACGCCACCACCTGGCTGAACGCCACGACGGTAACGCCGATGGTGAGCAAGATGCGGCCGTCCATCTTGGGCGCCAGGCGCCCCATCAGCGGCATCACGAACACCGACACCGTGCCCGCCACCAAGAACACCTTGCCGATGTCGAGCGCGCTGTAGTGAATGACGGAGCCGGCAAACAGCGAAAACATGTACGAGCCGCTGAACAGCGCAAAGCCGGTCAGAAAATTCAAGCCGGTGCCGGCCGTGTACGAGCGATTGGCGAACACGCGCAGATCCACGACGGGGTGCGGCGTCTCCAGCTCGTGCACGATGAAGCTCACGAGCGCGATGGCGGCCACGGCCGACAGCGTCACGATCAAGCGGCTCTCCAGCCAGCCCTCGCGGTTGCCTTCTTCCAGCACGTACTGCAAGGAGGCCATGCCCACGCCCAAGAGCGCGATGCCCAGCACGTCGACTTTGGCGGCGGCGCCGCTGGGCGCTTTGAAGCCCGGCTCTTCGATGAAGCGCAGCGCCAAGAGCGCGGCGATGCAACCGAGCGGCACGTTGACCATGAAGATCCAATGCCAGCTGAACCAGTCGATCAGGTAACCGCCGATGGTGGGGCCAAACAGCGGCCCCGTGATGGCGCCGAGGCCGAACAGGGCGGCGGCCATGCCGTGCTCTTTGCGCGGGTAACGCGCGAACAAGATGCTCTGGGCGGTGGGAATGATGGCGCCGCCGCCCAGCCCTTGGAGCGCGCGAAACAGCACCAAGCTCGGCAGGTTCCAGGCCAAGCCGCACAAGGCGCTAGCCAAGGTAAATAGCGCGATAGACCCGGCAAAATAGCGCTTGAAGCCGAAGCGGCGCTGGAACCAGCCGGTCATGGGAATGATGACGATGTTCGCCATCATGTAGCCGGTCGACACCCAACCGATCTGGTCCATGGGCGTGCCGAAGCTGGCCCGAATGTCGTTCAGGGCGACGTTGACGATGGTGATGTCGATCATCGCCATCAAGGCGGCCGTCATCACCACCGCGGTGATGCCTAGCTTGGAGCCAGAGACTTGCTCGGTTTCCATGACGCGCTTTCGGTGGCTGTATCAGCTACTTGGTGACGATGGTGACTTTGGCGCTCAGGCCTGGGCGCAGCTCTAGGTCCGACACGCCGTCGACGCGCACCAGCACCGGCACACGCTGCACCACTTTGGTGAAGTTGCCAGAGGCGTTGTCGGGGGGCAGGAGCGAGAAGCGCGCGCCGGTGCCACCCGCCAGGCTGTCCACGTGGCCTTTCAGCTTCTGGCCGTCGAAGGCGTCGACCTCGATTTGGGCGAGCTGTCCGGGTCGCATGTGGGCAATCTGGTCTTCCTTGAAGTTGGCGACCACCCAGGTGTCGTTGAGCGGCACGAGGGCGAGCAAGGGCTTTTCGGGGGACGCCATTTGGCCGACCTCCACCGAGCGCCTTGAGACCACGCCCGCGACTTCCGCCTTGATTTGCGTGTAGGAGACGTTCAGCTCCGCTTGTTGCAGGGCGGCTTCGGCTTGGTTCAGCTTGGCGGAAGCCAGCTCGACCGCGGCCTCGGCGGCTTCGATTTGCTCAGGGCCGGACTCCGCCGCCAGCACCCGGCCGCGCGCCGACTCGATCGTGCCGGAAGAATTTTGCCGCCCCGCCTCCGCGCTCTTCAAGCGCGCTTCGGCTTGGGTCACGTTGGCGGTGGCTTGCTCCAAAGCCGCGCTGACCGCGTCGAACGCCGATTTGGACACCACGTTGGACTGGAAGAGTTGGTTCGTGCGATCGAAATCGATTTGCGCAAGCTTCTGGCGCGACCGCGCGGCGGTGATCTCGGCCTGGGCTTGGTCGATACCGGCGCGAGTCGTGCCCAGCGCCGAAGCTGCTTGGGCCATGCCGCCGCGCGCGACGGCCAGGTTCGACTCGACCGACTTCTTGGTCACGCCCAGCTGCGTCTGACTGGCGTGGAGGGTGGCGCGAGCGGCCGCGACGTCGGCGCGGGCCGAAACCAAGCGCACGTTCAAGTCGCGGTCGTCCAGCTCGACCAGCACGTCTCCGGCTTGCACGTGCTGATTGTCTTTGACCAACACCCGCTTCACTTGCCCTGCGACGTGCGGCGCCACGTAAGCCACGTGGCCTTCGATCTGAGCGTCGTCCGTCGTCTCTTTGTTGGCGCCGCCCAGGAACGCCATGGCGCCCCCGGCAGCGGCCAGCGCCGTGAGGAGTGGAAGCACGATGAATACCCGGCGGCGGCGCGCCGGTTTGGCCTCAGACTCGACTGCTACGTCCGAGAGGGGGCCGCCTGATTCTGCAACACTGACCATGGCTGGCCCTTGTGCAGGTGCCGTGCCGTCCGCTGGCCGGTACCAGATGTGAATAATTACCAATAGTTATACGCGCAGCGTCCTCGCCTCACGCTGCGCCGGCCGCTTTCATCGCCTTCCGGATGTCATCCGAAGTGCCCCAGGAGCACTTCCGTGGAAGTATTCCGTTCGCCGTGAGCTCTTCCATTTCATCCAACCAGGTTCGGGCGCTGCGAGGAGACGCCAGTCGTGCCGCCTTCGCCAAGCAGCTGGGCGTGACCCCCAACACTATCTACCGGTGGGAGCTGCCGGACGGAGCCGCCGAGTCGCGCCGACCCCGCGGCGCCGAGCTCGAGAAGCTGCAGCGGTTGTTGAGCACGGGCTCCGCCGCGCCCGCTAACGAGCGGCCGCCCGCGAACGCCACGCCGTCCGTTGGCACGGATGATTTGGCGCAGGCGCTGCTGGGGGTCGAGCGCGTGCTGAACGGCGAAGCACGTCGCGGCCAGAACGAGCTGGTGCAACTGATGGCGACGAATCGCCAGTTGTCGGCCAACGCGCGCGGCTTGTCGGCGTTCGGCATCGCGCTGGCCGAGGTCGTGCTGACCGGTGACGCACAGAGCGCGCTGGTCGCCATCTCGCCCGCGCTCAGCGACGCCGAAGCGGGCTTGCTCGATGCCGGCATCGCGGCGCGCGTCTTCGCCGTCGCGGCGTTGGTCCGTTCGTTGCCGTTGGCGACCCTGTTCGATCACGGGTACGTGCACGCCTTCGCGGCGCGGGCCGAGGCGCTCTTGGGTGGCGCCGATCCGGAGACGCTGACGATCGGCATTCTGGCCACGCTGTCGGCCGGCATGATGGTCGGGGATCGCGAGCTGCTGGAGCGCGGCTACACGCGGCTCGAGGAAGTGCCGAAGCTCGGCTTGCGCGCATTGGTGGCGCTGCATTTGGAGGAATTTCAAGGGTTGAGGCCGATGATGGCGGGCAAAGCCACCGCCACCACTCGCAGCTTCGAGCTCTTGTCCGAGCGCGCGAGAGAGGCCGGCTACCCCATTTTGGCGGCCCGCACCTTGGCCCATCAGGCCCAAAGCGACCTCGACAACCTGGCCGATCCCGAAGAAATCCTCGGCCTCGTACGACGGGCACGTCAGGCGCTCGGCGTCCGCAGTGCCAGCGGCGTGCAGCACATCTTGCTGGCGCGGGCCGAAGCGGAAGCGGAGCTGCGCGCGGGGCGACCCGAGCGCGCGTTGGCGGCGCTCAACGCCTTGGAAGCGTGGTCGCAGGAGACGGGGCTGCCGGCGTTGTCGGCCATCCCGACGTGGTCGCGCGTATTGCACTTGTCGGGGGCGCACGAGCGCTTTGCCACGTTGATGGCGCAGCTGCGCGACTGCGGGGTGTCGGCGCTCAAGCCCATCTGCCGCGCCTACTTGGCGTTCTTGGAAGCCATCGAGACCCTGTGCGTGGCGGCCGAGCCCGAGGTGATGGTCGCGGCGTTCGAAAGAGCCGAGGCCGAGGCGAAGCGCTGGCCATTCTTGCTGCGGCACGTGATGCCCCACTGCGTGTTGGCCCTGATCGTGTCGGGTCACGAAGGCCCGGCCCGCTTGGCGCTGCGTCGTGCCCAGCGCTTGATGGACGCGTTTCCGGCGCCGTGGGTTACGGCCGTCCTGCGGCGCGTGGAAGGCACCCTGCTGGCGGCGGCGGGGCACTGGGGTGAGGGGCGACACTTGCTGGAGTCGGCCATCGCCACGTTCGAGCTTGCCAATGATCGCTGCGACGCGACTTTGTGCCGCTACCTGATGGCGGCGTTGGCCGACGCCTACGAAGAGCCCGGCGCCAAAGCCGCGCTCGACGCGGGGCGAGTGGCCCTCGATGAAATCGGCCTGAAGCCGCCGAAATCCATGTTCCTGGGCATGGAGCGGCTGCGTTTGAAGCGCGCGCAGGAGCCGGAGCACCAACGCAACCGCGTGGCGCCGTCGGTCGAGGGATTGGTGGTGCCGCTGCAGCGCCTTTCGGTGCGCGGTGCGTTGCCGGCTTTGATTCTGCGCGAGCTCGTGTCCATCGTGCAAAGCCTGTTTCCCGAGCGCAGCGTGCGCTTGGACGAGCTGGATTCGACCGGTGTGCCGCGCGAAGTGCTCGGCGGCTCGGCGCCGGCTTCACCGACCGCCATCGAGCTGGGTGACGGCGCCGGGCGCACGTTTCGGCTGAGCGTCAGTGGCAACGTCGGAAGCGCGGATCGCGCCTTGCTTTCGGTGCTCGGTACGGTGGCGTCGCTGTCGCTGGAGGCGGCAACCCTGCGCGGCTACGACGAGCGCCGAGTCAGCGCCAGCAGCGACGAACGGCTCCCAGAAATTCCAGGTTTTTTGGCGGCGTCGCCGGCGATGCGCAAGCTGCGCACCGAGCTGTCGCGCTTGGTGGGGTCGAGCGCGACCGTGATCATCACCGGTGAGTCGGGCGTCGGCAAAGAAGTGGTGGCGCGCGCCATTCACGATTTGTCCGATCGCTCGAGCAAGCCTTACGTCGCGTTCAACTGCGCCACGGTGCCGCGCGAGCTGTTCGAGGGACAGTTGTTCGGCTACCGCCGCGGCGCGTTCACTGGCGCCAGCTCCGACCAGCCGGGGGTCATCCGGGCCGCCGCTGGTGGCACCTTGTTCCTCGACGAAATTGGCGAATTGCCGCTCGATATTCAGCCCAAGTTGCTGCGCTTCCTCGAGAACGGCGAGGTCTTTCCGCTCGGTGAGCGGCGACCGTTGCGGGTGGACGTGCGGGTGCTGGCGGCCACCCACCGCAACTTGAGCGAGCTGGTGCGCGCCGGAAAGTTTCGCGAAGACCTGTACTACCGCCTGCAAGTCGTACCCATTCACGTGCCGCCACTGCGCGAGCGCCGCGAAGACGTGCCGGTGTTGGCGCGTCATTTTCTGCGCGAGCTTTCGCGCCAGGGCGAGCCGCCCGTGTTGGCTCCCGACGCGCTGTCGGCGCTCTCCGCTCATAGCTGGCCCGGCAACGTGCGCGAGCTGCGTAACGTCATTGAACGAGCGATGGCTTTTTCGCCGGCGCCGAGCGTGTTGCGGGCCGAGCACCTGCACATCGACGCCGCGACGGCTTGAACCGGGGCAATTCGGC
>JBEQSW010000508.1:0-3459 GCA_040348565.1 Myxococcales bacterium
CCGCGCGCTTCCAGCGCCAGCTCGACCAGCGAGCGCACGGCCTCGTCGTCTTCGACCACCAGGACGCGCGCGCCCATCACGGTGGGGCGCTTGACGCGCTTGGGAGCGGTGCCGGTGCGCAGCTCAGCAATGGGCCAACGCAGATCGAAACAGGCGCCCGGGCTCGTGCGTGCGACGCTGAGCGAGCCACCCTTCGTGCGAGACAACGCCGCCGAGTGCCGCAGACCGACACCGGCACCACCCCGACGGGTGGACGCGGGCGCGGTGAGCAAAGTGGCGACGCGCTCGGGATCGATACCGGGACCCTCGTCGCTCACCGAGAAGATGACCGAGGGGCCTTCTTCTCGAACGCCGATGGACACGGTGGAGCCCTTGGGCGAAAAATCGATGGCGTTGAGCAGGAGGTTGGTGAGGATTTGGAGCAGCGAGCCCACGCTGCCCAGCAGCGCCGAGCCCGAATCCAACAGCTGGAGGTCGAGCTGAACCCCGCGCTGCTCGGCCCTAGGACGCACGCCCATGAGCGCGCTTTCGGCCACGCTTCGACCGCTGGCCTGAGCGGTGGAGTCGGGCGCTTCGGCCCCGATAGCGCTGCGCGAAATGCCGTGGCCGAGCCGTGCGTGGGTGCGCGCGACGTCGATGGCGTCACGAGCGGGCCCAGCCTCTAGACGTGAGTAGGCCACGTCGAGCCAGCCGAGAACGACCGTAAGGGCGTTCGACACCTCGTGGAGGGCGCCCGCTAAATCCGCTTCCTGGTCGGGAGGCGGAGGCGGCAGGCTTCTGGGTGCGCTCGAAAGAGGCACGGGCGACACAATATTATGCCCGCACGATTGTCGCCACTCCATTCCCGAGGGTGCGGTGCCATCGTTTGCTTTCAAATGTGAAACGAAGCCTCGAGATCAGGTGGGACTAGAATCGGGGTCTTACTTTGGGGCAGTGATGCTGGCGGGCACGAGCAACCGAAAGGAACCGTCGACGTTCGCGCGCGTCTCGGCCACCTGCACCACTCGCTCTGCCTGCTTCACGTCCCGGGTGTAGGCGAAGTTCTTATCCAAGTAGGCGTAGGCGCGAATTACCGCAGACCCGAGCGGCGCTTGGGAACCTGCGAGCGACACACGAGCAACGCCTGAAAGGAGAGACGGTCGTGGCAAAGTGACGCGACCCAAGTCCCGATTGCGGTCCTTCACCTCGACGCCCGGAAAGACCTGCCAGGCAAAGCCCAGGCTCTCGGGCCCCTGCACCGAAACGTCGAACAGCCCCGGATCTGCAGCGACCGCGAACTTGCCGGCGTCGTCGACCAGCCCCACCCCGGCTCGCGGAATGAACGGCCCATTACCGAAGGCGTCGTCGAACGGCAGGATGACGGATGGGGACGGTACGGCCTGAACCTGGGCGCCAGGGAAAGAGCTCTGACCAACTATCGCCGCGATCGGCGAGAGCTCGAGCACTTTGCCGTATTGAACGGGGATGTCGGCCGGGACCTCCCAATCGGCCTGCAGCGCCGCTAGCGCACCCTCGGCAGAGGGCCCCCCCAACACCGGCGGAACCGCCCAGACCTTGTAGGTTCCGGGAGGGACCACGGCGTGCAGGGCACCGTCGGCCGCCACCGACAAGGTGGTCTGGTAGGAGGCGAAGATGCCGTCGTCGACCCCGTAAATTCGGGTCGACACCAACGTGACGTAGCCGGCGACGGGCGTTCCGTCGTCCAAGCGTACCAGCTGACTTTCGACCTGCACGGGCTGAGGCAGGCGGGTGAAGCGGTCGATCAGGACGGCCGGGCTCTGCCCGCTCAACAGGCCGAGGCCCGTCCGGTCCATGTAAATGGTGGGGGCAACCTGGTCGCTGCGCGGACGAAACCGCAGCAAGTCCTTGGCCGCCTTGATCTCGGTGGTGGTGGTCGTGGTCGCCACCGGCACGATGACCGTCGAATAGGAGAGCTGGGCGCCGTAGTCGACGGTCGTGCTGGCCTCTCCCGAGTCGCTGGGATCGCCCAACACCAGCTCCGTCGAGATGGGGTTACCACCGAGCGGCTCGATCATGTCCACGGTCCAGCCCTTCAGACTGGGGCTCGCCTTGGGCCAGCGAATGCTGAGCGACAGCTGCGAGATGGAGGAGAGCGGAAAGTTGATTTCCGCGTTCTCGACGCCGATCACGAGGTTGCGATAGAGCTGGGGCGGCACCGCGCAGCCCAACTGGTGGGGGGGCGGCACCAGATAAACGTCGTACTGCCCGCGGGGGAGTCGCGCCTCGAAGGTGTAGCCGCCCTGCGCGTTGCGAATGCCGGTCGAAGCAAAATTGAGCTGCTGCGGCAAGCCCAGCAGGCGTTCGCTGAGCGCGAACGTGACGGTAGCGGGCAAACTTTTGCCGTCGTCGGCGGTCAAGAACGGATTTTTGGGGTCGTCGCTCAAGAAGCCGGGGTAGCAGGTCACGCCCTTCGGTAAGACCAGACTCCCCAAGACGTGACTGGGTCCGGGCAACTGAAGATCTAGGGAGCCGCCGCTCGTGGGCACGTCGTCCAGCCCCGTGACGAAGGTCATGTGCGCAATGCCGCTGTCGGAGGGCGGGGTCGCGGAGACGAGCAGGGCTTCCAGCTTGCCATTCACGGTCTGACAAAGGCCGTCGCGGCAGCTGTCGGCACCGCATTCCGAGTCCGAGCTGCAGGCGTTGTTCGGCCGAGGGTCGTCGCGCTGGCCAACGGCCGTGACCGTGCAGCCCCAGGCCGCCGGCAGCCACCACAGCAGCGCCGCGAGCCGACGCGACACTATTTGTTCCCCCCGTTGGGGCAATTGACGAGCTGGCCCGCGTTTTCCGGCGGGACGTTGATGTTCGCGAGCCAGAACGCTTCGGCTAGGTCAGCCTTGTTGATCACCCGATCCGAGTGGCCTTTGACGAGGTTGGACTGATGAGTGACGCGCAAGGTGTAGCGGTGACAGCCGGGCGTGATGCCGGGTCGGACCGAGACAGGGATGCTCACGACTCGGTTGGTGTCGTCGAACGTGGACGCCGGCATCGGCACGGACCCCGCTTGTTCGACCATGTCGCTGTCCGGCGTGTAGTCGAATAGCAGAATCGCGAACAAAGGGTCCCCCGCGTCTTCCGACTTCACCGGGATCGTGAACGTCACGAGCTCTCCCGAATTGGTGACGATCAATTGATCGACCCCGGGGTGGATGTTGCTGTTGTCCAGGAATGGCTTGGTCTTCTTGGGCGCGACCAACGGCGGCGGGTCATCCACCAAACAACCGGACAGCATGCTGATGCTCGCCACACCTAGCGACAGCCGTGCCAAGCCCCAAAATCGGCCCAGGCGACGCGGGCGGGGCGAGGCAAGCCATGACAGGCGAGTCGCGGAACGGCTGAAAAACGCAGGCACGAATGACATGTGACGCCGCCTAACGGCTCCCTCCTCGGCCGAACTGAAATCGGGTGTGAGCGTATTCGGCACCGAGCGCCAGCGAATAC
>JBEQSW010000594.1:0-10124 GCA_040348565.1 Myxococcales bacterium
CGTGAGCTCGGGTAGCGCGCTTCGAACGCGCTCTGAACGGCAGCGCGCGCCGTGGGCTCGGCGAGCTGGCACTGGACGATCGCGCGCGCTCCTTCGCGCTCTTGGGCCAGCGCGCCACTCGGAAAACGCCGCGCGTGCTCGTTGGCCAGAGCCAGAGCCTGAGCGGCGTTGCCGGAGCGAAGAGCGAGCTGCATCGCGCTCACCAAGGCTAGCTCATCCGCCGGCTCCCGAGCTTTGGCGGACGCACGAGCCGCCGGCGAAGGCGCGGCCGGCGCGGGCGCCGAGACGACGGCCGAAGCTGCGGCCTGGGGCAGCGCGGGCGCGACCTCCGGCGAAGCGGGGCTCGGAAGCGCAGCGGGCTCGGCCGCCGTGGCCAGCGGTGCCGAAGCCGAGAGTGGAGCCGGGGCGGCCGGCGATTTTTCGAGCCGCGCCCGCAGCACGAAGCCGACCAGCACTGCCAACGCCAACGCCAACGCCGACAGCAGCCACAACTTGCTTCCCAGCCCCACTCGCGTCGCGGGACCCGCCGCGCCTGCGCTCGGCAGCTTGAGCGCCAAGGCCGAACGCACGCGGGCGCGCGCGTCGGGGTGCGGCTCGGTAGCGGCGCGCGTGGCGCGAAGCAGACGCGCGAGCTGTTCGTCGAGGTCGGGGTCGGGCTCGGTCATGCTCGCTCCTTCGCGGCGCTCAGCCGGCGCGCAAGCTTGCTGCGTAACGCTTCGCGCGCGACGCGCAAACGTGAGTAGACGGTGTTGGCGTTGCCGCCAAGGCAGGCACAAATCTCGGGCACGTTCAGCTCTTCCAGATCGGCCAACACGATCAGCTCGCGCTGCTCATCGGGCAACTCCTCGAGCAGGCTCAGCAAGAGGCGCACGTCTTCACCGTGCTGCGCCCGCCGCTCGGGGCCAGCGTGGCTGGAAGCAGGCCCGAGCTCGTCGTCGTGCTCGACGGCTTTTAGCGGCTTCTGCTTGCGCCGAAAGGCGCGCCGGTGCTGGCGCACGGTGTTGGCCAAAATGCCGTAAATCCAGCTGCGCAGCGTGGCGCGGCCGTCGTACTCGCTCAGCCGGCGGTGCACGACCAAGAACACCTCCTGCACCACGTCGTCGGTTGCGCTTTCCAGCACCCCCAGACGCTTGGCGTTGCGGTAAACGAAATCGAACGAAGCCTCGTACACTTGCTCGAACGAAAGTTGGCCGGTCGGGGCCTCCATCGTGAGCAATTCGACGCCGCCCACTCAAAACCTCACGATGGGCCCGAACCGGGCGCTGAACGTCAGGGCAGCGGCGCGAGCCGCCTCGCGACCGTCGACGAAGAAACGCCGACGCGACAGCGGCGTGGAGCCTTCGGCCTGCACTCGCCACTCCACAAACTCAGGAGCCTTCAGCGAAAGATCGAGCGCGAGCAGCGGCGCCGCGGTGGCCAGCGAAGCCGTGTGATCGACGTCGAAGCCCTGACCATGTCCGCGAATCCACAGCAGCTGCACGCCGCTACAAGCGTCCACACGCAGGCGCCCCGCCGCGAACGGGGCAAAACAACCCCGCGCCGCGCCGGCCAGCACACGCCAAAACGTGCTGCGCCCGGCGCCTTGCGCGCGCTCCTGCGCGGCGGTCACGCCGCCCTGCACAGCCAGCGACCAACGCTTGCCCAGCCCGACACCGAGCTCCAGCACCCCGCCCAGCACCGGCGATGGCAGCACGCCGGTTTGCGTGAACAGCAGCAACCCAACGCGGGGCTGGGCCAACACCGCTGGCGCGGCGGGCCGCGCGAAACCTCGGGAAGAGCTCGGCGCGAGGTCGGGTTTTGGCGGCGGCGCCTCGGTGGTGTTCGGCGCCCGCGCCTCAGTGACGGCGGGTGGCGCTTCGGGCGCGGGCTCCGCGGCGGGGGCGGCGGCTTCTTCCGAAAACGCAGCCATGGCCGCCGCTACGGCCGCGGTCTCGGCCGCCGCCTTGCAGGTCGCGGCCCGAAAGCGGCGTTGGCCCAAGGCGCGGGCCCCGAGCGCCAGCGACAATTGCACCTCGAAACCGCCGCCGCGCGCCGCTACCGCAACCCTGCCACTGAGCCGAGCCGCATCGGCCGGCTTGACCAAGGCGCTCAGCCGCGCCTCGAACGCCGCCTGCTCGGCCAGGCAGTCGGGGCCTTGCCAGGCCAGCTTGGGCGCCTCCGCGCGCGCGCCGCGCGAAACCAGCTGGAACAGGCCTAGCAAAATCACGAGCCGTACCCAGCGCATCCCAACGTGGACGCTAAAGGACGGACCGACTTGGCGCAACGCATCCGCCCTCGAAAGCCTTCCAGCCAGCCATGCCCCGCCTTGGCCGGTCCCGAGCAGGCTCGTGAAAAAATCGTCTACCCGGCTCGCAATGCGCTTCGGTTCTCCCAATGCGACGCAAACGCCGATTCACCTCGGCGCCCCCATCCACAGCTTCCGATCTCCCGATCTTCCTGTGAAAAAATCTGAGTCCGTCCCCTGCTGGCCACCGACGCTCGGTGACTAAGGCTTACGGCGGCGACGGCGGCGGCGCGGGCGTTTGTCGGTGCTGCCGGCGATGGCCGCTCCGTCCGACGGACCCTCGGGGGCGTCGAACGCGCCTTCGGCCGCGTCACCCAGCGCGGAGCGGTAGATTTCGAGCACTTCCATCGCGACTGGATAGAGCGGCGTGCGCGAGAAACGACCGCCACGCCCCGACTCGAGCCGCGGCATGAGCGCGACGATGCGGCGAATCGATTCGGCGATGCGGCGCGGCACGTTCAGGCGGTCGACCACGCCTTCCAAGAACTCGTGCGCCATCTCGACGCGGTCGCGCGCGCCGTCACAGGCTTCGCGCAGCGGCTCGGCCAACAGCACCGTCCACAGCACCACGTCGTCCAGCGGCCCATTCTCGATGGTGCGCCGATCGATTTCTTGGAGCAGCTGCCAAACGCGATCGTCGTCTTCTTCGCGATCCGCCAAGAACGTGGACAGCTCGGGCAACAGCACGTCGAGCACGCCGGTTTCCCAGCACAGAAACAAGGCGCGGTGGGCGGCGCCTTCGCGCATCAGCCGCAGAATTTCCTCGAACAAGCGCGGTTTGGCCGCGCGCGCCAAGGCTTTGCGCGTCTCGACGATGGCGTCGTACGTCTCGGGCGTGATGCCGAGGTCGAGCTTGGCGCTGAACTTGATGGCACGCAGAATGCGCACCGGGTCCTCCAAGAAGCGCACCACCGGCTTGCCGATGGTGTGCACGGCGCGCTTCTCGATGTCGGGCATGCCGCCCACCCAGTCGAGCACTTGGCCGCGCTCCAGATCGTAGAACAGCGCGTTGATGGTGAAGTCGCGACGACGCGCGTCTTGATGCGCTTCGCCGAACACGTTGTCGTTGCGGATCAACAGATCGTCGGTACCGCGGTCTTCGTCGGCTTCGGGCGCGCGTCGGAACGTCGCCGTCTCGATCACTTTGCCGCCGCCGAACAGCACGTGCACCAGCCGAAAGCGCCGGCCAATCACCCGCGAGTTGCGGAACAGGCGCCGCACGTCGTCGGGACGGGCGCTGGTGCAAACGTCGAAATCTTTGGGGCGGCGGCCGAGCAGCAAGTCGCGCACGCAGCCGCCGACCAGGTAAGCCTCGTAGCCGCTGCGCACCAAACGCCGCACGACCTTGGCCGCGTCCTGATCGATCCGATCTTCGTCGAGCTCGATTTGATGAACGATGGGACGTGGGCGGCCATCGTCCGGCGGCTCCGAGCCCGCGGCTGACGACTCCTCCTCCATGTCCTCGACCTTGTAGCGAAACTCCTCGACCTCGTGATCGCGCGCGTCGGCAGGCTCTCCCAACGGAAGCCGTTCGTCGGAGTCGTCTTCACCGTCGCGCGGCGAGGCGGCAACCTTTTCTGGACTTCCCGTAACCATGACGCTTGCTCGGTCGCGAACCCGCCGTATACCCAAAAACTAGGTGACGGGGCAGGCTTCGCGCATTTGTACACCGATTACCGCGTGCCTGCACGCGGCCTTGCGGCGCGCGCACCACCCACTCCGCCGGGTCTGACCCCCGCGAGGCGCGAAAGCGCGCTGCAAACCGTCGGATCGAGGCAGGGGCCGGGCGGCGAGCTCGGGCGAGGCCAAGCGGGTCCCGGGCCGACTTTTCGATCGCGAACATCCGGGCCGTCGAAGGTGATGGGCTGGCGCGTGATGAGAGACTCGCGCTCGCTAGCCGGCGCGAGCGGCAAGAGCAGCTCCGGCGTGAGGCCGATCTGCTGCAGCGGCTTGCCGTTGGGCATCACGAATTGCAAGGTGGTCATGCGCAGCACGCCGCTGTTCACGACCTGGTCGAAATACTCCTGCACGCAGCCCTTGCCGAACGTGCGCACGCCGATCAAAGTCCCTCGGTCGTAGGCTTGCAGCGCTCCCGCCAGCATCTCGGCGGCGCTCGCGGTGTCGCCGTCGACCAGCGCCGCGACCGGCCCGCGGTAGGTGAACTCCGGCTCGGGTGCCTGCAGCACCTCGCTCACCTGGCCGCGATGCACCAGCGGAAATAGCTTCGCGCCCGGCAGCAGCAAACCCAGCGACTGGACGGCGGCGTCGAGCGAGCCGCCGCCGTTGCCCCGCAGATCGAGCAGCAGCGCCTGAGCGCCCGGCAGCTCGCGCTGCAGCACGTCGCTCAATTGGTCACCGAGGTCGTCGCCGACGTCGGGTACCACGACGCGCAGCACGCTCTGGTCGTCCGCGCCGTAGCGAATGTGCTCGACCTCGAGCCCAGCGGTCTCGGTCGACGCCTCACTGGCGACGCGCAGCGTGAGCGGCTTCGGCTCACCCTGCCGGAGCACGCGCACTCGAAACGCGCCGTGCTCGCCCTCGCTGCGAGCCGCCTGCTCGATCTGATCGATGCTGGCGCCGGCCAGGTCCAAGCCGTCGATGGCGAGCACCAAGTCGTCGAGCTGCAGCGGCGCAGTGGGGGCATCGACGATGCGCGCGCCAAGCGCCGTGCGCGTGACCTCGCCCCAAAGCAACGAGCCGTCGTCGAGCGTATCGTCACCCGCGTAAAGCGCCCACTCCTCGTCGTTGGGGGCAAAGTCGCCGTGCGGATCCACGAGCGGCACGTAGGCGCGGAGCGCGGCCAGGATGGCAATTTCACGCAACTCGACGCGGTCGGTCGGAAAGAAGCGGGTCCGTGCGCGTTCGGCCAACGCCGTTTCATCGGGAAAGCGAGCCACGAACGCACCGATGCGGGTGCCCAGCTCCTCCGCGAGCTCGAGCGCCGGCCGCGTGACGGGGTCGTCTTCGAAGATGGGCTCGGCCACCAGCTGAAACAATCGCTCGGCAGTGCGGGGCGTCGCGGCGCGCGCGGCGGCGAAGGCGGCGTCGTACGCGGCCAACGAGCGTTGCTGCCAGGGTTGCCAGGCGGCCACCACCTGATCGGCGCCGGCGCAAGCTCCAGACTGGTCGAACAAGCTCGACAGCATGTCAGGCGCAGCGCGCGACAGCTCGGCCGGCAGCGGACTGTCCGGAGCCGCCGACCACAGGCCGTGCGGATCCAGCATGCCGGCCCACAGCTCTCCAAGCTCGCTGGCCGGGGGCACGATGGGCGGAGCGGCCAGCTCTCGCTGCAAGAAAGCTGCAACTCGCTGCGCATCCTGGCAACTGATGTGAGGCGTCGCGCCGCTGGGCAGCGCGAGCGCGTGCGAATCCGGCTCCGCCGACGACGCTGGTTCGGCTGACGGTAGGGGACGCGGCCGCGCGAGGCGCGGGGGCGCGTCATCGCTCGTGCGCAGGCTCAGGAGGCTGGCAATTAAGAGCCCAATCGACCCCAACCCCAGGAGTAACAGCCGCAGATGGGCGGGGCGCGCCGAATTTGTGACAGCCAATGGACTCGAGCCGTCACTGACGTCGTGATGCGGAGGAGGTGTTCGTCGTCGCATAGCCTGGTTTGCCCGGTTTGCCGGACCCCGCTGGGGTCCTCCAGCGAGCTGGTGCGTTGTGAACGCTGCGACCAAGTCTACCCGAACGTCGGCCAGATCCAGTGCCTCATCCCGGATCCGGCCGGCTTCGTGCAAGCGGCGCTCAATCGCTTGCAAAGCTACCGGCTGGTCACGAGCGAACGCGCCCACGGCCTGCTGCTCGAAGCGCGCGCCGCCCATGTCTCGGAAAAGACCCGCCGCCGGCTCGAGCGGCTGGCCAGCGGGTTGTTGGCCGAGGCGCAATGCCTGGAGACGCTATTTGCGCCCATGCGCGAAACCGCGGCGACGCATCCCGCGCCCCTGGCCGCGCTGGCTTCCGTGATGGAGGATCCGCGCTCGGCGGTCCAATATTGGGAGCACGTATTTCGTGATTGGGTCTGGGGCGAAGCCGAAAACGCCCGCACGCGCGCGCTGCTGGATCCCTACCTGGTCGAGCCGCTGCCGGCGGTGGCGGTGCTCGGAGCCGGCACGGCTCGCTTGGCGCTGGATCTAGCGAACCATCCCCTGGTCGGCGAAGTGGCGGCGCTGGACCTCAACCCGTTGCCGTTTCTGGTGGCCGAACGCCTGCTGAGCGGCGACACGGTGGAGCTCGTCGAATTTCCGCTGGTGCCCCTGGCCATCGAGCACGTGGCGATTGCCCGGCGCATCGAGCCGCCCGCGTTGGACTCGTCCAAGCTGAGCTTGCTCTTCGCCGACGCGTTGCGCACGCCGTTCGCCAACGGCTCGCTCGACGCGGTCGTCACGCCTTGGTTCCTCGACGCGGTCACGGCCGATCTGTCGGACGTGGCGCGGGAGATCAACCGCGTGCTGCGCCCCGGCGGGCTTTGGCTCAACGTGGGGCCGCTCTACTACTCCGGCTCCACGTCGAACGCGTACTCGTTCGAGGAGGCTTGCGACCTCGTGCAAATCAGCGGCTTCGAGCTGACGGGGCAGCAAGCCAAAGCGCTGGAGTACTTCGACTCGCCCGTCAGCGGGACGTGCCGCATCGACCGCACCTACGCCTTCGCCGCCCGCAAGGTCGCCGAAGCGCCGCCCGCCGCGGCGCGTGAAAATACCGCGCCATGGCTGGATGACCCGACGCTCCCGATTCCACCGAGCGCGACCCTCTCCGCCAGCGTGCAGCGCTCGGTCGTCACCGCCGGCATCGGTTCGTTGGTCGACGGCAGCCGCTCCCTCCGTGGAATTACCGGCATTTTGAGCGAGTCTTGGGGGGTAGCGCCGGACGCGCTCTTGCCGACGATCCGGGCGTTCCTGAGCCGCAACTCCACCCGGTAGCACCACGCCCCGCGCCGAGGCGAAGGCTTCGGCTATGTTACGCGCCGTGAGCTTCGACGTGCTGGTCGTGCTGGGTTGCCGCGTGCAGGGCGGTCAGCTTTCTCACGCGGCCTTGCGTCGGGTCGAGCGTGCAGCGCAAGCCTACCGGGAACACGGCAGCACGCTCGTGATCGCCAGCGGCGGGAAGGCCTGGGACGGCTTCAGCGAGTGCGACGTGTTCGCTCGCGGATTGGTCGAGCGTGGCGTGCCGGCGGCGCAGCTCACGCTGGAGCGCGAGTCGCTCACCACGCGCGGCAACGCGCGCGGCGTCGCACGCATACTGGCAGGCAAGCCGCCTCAGCGCCTGGGGCTCGTCACCTGTGACTGGCACATGCCGCGCGCGTTGCGCCTATTTCGACGCCTCGGCTTCGCGCCGGTGCCGGTCCCGGCGCTGGCGCCGACGCGCCCTCTGCAGGTCACGCTCGTCCGTTCCGTCCGCGAACGCTTGAGCCTGGCGCTCGATCTGTTGCTGGGACCGCTGTGGCTGTTATGCGCGTTGGCGCTGAGCGGTTGCCCGCAGAGCAGCGAGCGCGGCACCAGCGTTCACGGCTCGCAAGCGGCGCCGGCCGGCAGCGCTCCGTTGCTGCGGGCCAGCTTGCTGCAAGCCGAGCTACGCCGCGATCCGACCGCCGTCGGCAACGACGAGCTTTTTGCGGAAAATGCCGAGCGGCGCGCGAACGCGGTGCAAAGCCTGGCCCGCATTCGAGACCCGCGCTCCTTCGAGACGTTGCTGGCGGCGCTGGCCGACGAGGAGCCGAACGTGATCGGTTGGGCGGCGTTCGGCGTCGGGCAGCTGTGTCGCGGGCACGAGCCCGAGGCGGTGCGACACCTGGCGCTGCGCGCCGCTTCGCTCGCCGCCGACCCCGCCAACGAAGGCGTCGATCGAGCCCTCGGTGCCATCGCGCTTTCGCTGGGGCGGTGCGCCAGCGACGAAGCCGAAAAGACCCTGCGCACCTGGCTTCGGCTCCGACCCGCGATCGGCGAGCCAGCCGCGCTCGCCCTCGGTCAGGTGGCGCGCGAGCGGCAGCACCTCGACGACGCAACCGTCGCCGCCCTGCTCGACGCCGCGGCCAAAGCCCCGAACGGCTCCGCCCTCTATCCCATCGAAAGCTTGCCCACGCTCGGTGCTGCGGCACGCGAACGGTTGCTCGAGGTGGCAGGAGCGGCGCTGCTGGAGCCGCGACCGGCGCGCGCCTTCGCGGTGCGCGCGCTGGCCAAAGCCGGCCCGGGCGCGGCCGCGCCGCTCAGCCGTTTGCTGCAGGCGGGTACCAGCAACGACGCCGAGCAAGCCGACGCCGCCCGCTCGTTGGCCGCCCTGGGCGCGGCGGGGCAGCCAGACTTGGGCAAAGCATTGGCCGGCCGTGCGCGCGCGCTGATCGACGGCAGAAATTGGCTCACCAGTCAATACGGTGTCGTGCTCGCGTTGCTGGAAGGGCTGGAGCCGAAGAGCGCCGAGCCCGAGTCGTTGGCGGAGCTGTCGCGGTTGCCGCTCGAAGGTGAAACGCCGCCGGTCGTGCGCCGTAAGGTCGCTTTGCGCTGTCGTGCCGCGGCGCTGCTGGCCGGCCGCTCCAGCGCAAGCCCAGGCTTGTCGAGCTGCGATCCCGCACCAGCCGCACAGCGCCGCGAAGGCTCGCTGGCATTGCTCAAGGTGCTGGGGCGCGGCTCGCTGGACAAAGAGCGAGGAGCGCGCTTTCGCGAGCTGGCCGCGTCCGAAGATCCGGTGGTGCGCGAGGCCGCGCTGGAGCTGTTGATGGCGCACGACGAGGTGCCGAACATCCCGGAGCTGTTGGCCAGCGCGCTGTCGGCCAAGACTCCTGGCGTGCGCGCCACGGCCGCCAAGGTGCTAGCCCGCTACCCCGCGCGCGCACGAGCCGAAGCGCCGACCAAAACCGCCGGCGACGCGCCGGCCGCCACTCCCCCCGTCGACGCGCGCGTCGTGCAAGCGCTCAGCCAACAGCTGGCCGACGTCGGTCCCGCGAGCCACAACATCGAGGTTGCGGCGTGGCTGATCGACGCCGCCGCCGCGCTCGAGCTGCTCGGCGCCAAACCAGCCATGGAGCGCGCCTGCGCCAGCGCCAACGTCACCTTCCGTCAGCACGCTGAACGCGCTTTTGCCGCGCTGGGCGAGCCGAAACACCGCTGCCCGGCCGTCGCCGGCACGGATAGCTGGAGCGCCGCCTCGAGCGGCGATTTCCGGCTCGCGTTCGACACCGACGTCGGCCCGCTCAGCATCACCCTTTGGGGTAACAAAAGCCCCTTCGCCGTCGCGCGCTTCGTGGAGCTTGCGCGCGGGCATTTCTACGACGGGATGCTGATCCACCGCGTGGTGCCGGGCTTCGTGGTCCAACTGGGCGATCCGGACGGCGACGGCTTCGGCGGCCCCGACTTGCCCCCCTTGCGCTGCCAAATCAGCGCCGATCCATTCGAGCTCGGCAGCGTGGGCGTCGCCTTGGCCGGGCGCGACACCGGCCTCAGTCAATTCTTCGTGGCCCTACGCCGCGCCCCCCACCTGGTCGGCGAATATTCGCTCGTCGGCCAAGCCGGCCCCGGCTGGGAACGCCTCGCCACCGGCGACCGCATCCTGAAGGTACAAGTGCTCGAAGGCACCGGCGGCCCCTAAGCCCAAGCTCGTCGCAAGGCCAAGCCGAGCGACCGCTTCGGGCTGCCGCCGTGCTGACGGGTCCTGTCGAGAGCCTACGGGATTTCACAGGGAGGACGGGAGGCCGCTCATCATTGGTCTCATTTCAACTGGTGGCCACGCCCGCTGATCCTGGCTTCTGGCTTCACTGCGCCTCCGGCGCTCCCTCGCCTTCGGCTCGGGCCGTAGGCCTCCGTGGACTCCGTCCAGCACGCTGGACTCCGTCCACTCCGGCTCGTTTTCGCTC
>JBEQSW010000597.1:0-26828 GCA_040348565.1 Myxococcales bacterium
GGTCTTGGCGCGCTTGGTAGACTTGCAGCGTGGGATCGCGGCGCGTGAGGCCCTGGTAATACCAGGCGTAGATCTTGTCGCCGCTTTCGCGCGAGATCGTGAGGCTGGCGTCGTACTCGGCGGGTACCGGATCGACCGTGAATTTGCCGTCTTTGTCCGTGGCAATGGCTGCTTCGCCAATCTGGACCGTGACGTTGCTGAGCGGCTTGCCCCAAAAATCGATCACGGTGCCGTGAACAGGGCCGTCTACGGGCTCGGGAGCGCCACCGGTGCCGCCTTCGGCCGCGCCGCCGCTCGGTTCGTTGCCGGCACCGGCGTTGACCTGGGTGCTGCCGCCGGTGGGGTTGTTGGAGCCGCCATTCGGGGTGCCGTTGCCGCCGTTCGAGTTGCTCGACCCGGCGCTGTTCGACGATTTGCCGGCGCTGGGGTTCGAGCTACCGGCGGTACTTGCGTCACCGCCGGCAGCAGCCGTGCCGGGACGCGGACCGTCATGCAAGTCTTCGATGCCGAGCACGCTGGTGCATGCACCCAAACCCAACAGCCAAACCACGGGTGAGAAGCGCAGGGAACGCCGCAAGCTGGTCGGAGCCGCCATACGTTCCTCTACGAGGCGAGCCATCAGAAGCTCCCCTGCACGAACGCCGAGCTGGGACCGATGCTGAGCGCGACCGTTTGCTTCTTCGACGGTGCGGTCAAATACAGCACCACGCCCGTCGCCAACAACGCCCCGCCCGCCACGAAGGCCACGGTGGAAACGGTGGCGCCAGAGTGAGCGCTGGAGCGCAAATCAGCGCCTTCGGCGCCGCAGCCGTACGGATAGTCAGTGCACTTGGCCTTGGCGTCCGACCACTTGCTGGAGGCTTGCAGACCGAAGAAAGTGCCCAGACCGAGCCCGACCACGCCCACGCCGCCGAACACGAGGCCCGTCGTGCGCTGAGCCGAACCAGAGGGCGTGTCCGAAGGAGGGGGAGAGTTGCCAGGGTCCGTGGTGACGGTAGCGCCGGTCGCAGTGTTGGCCGCCGCCGGCTCGCCGCTGGCTTGCAGCTTCGGGATCTCGACCGACACTTTGGCGGCGTCCCCGCCGACTTGCACCTTGGAAGTCCACGGCTGCTTGCCGGGCGCCACCGCTTCGACCACGTGCTCGCCCGGATCGACCGGGATGGGCGAGCCGAGCTCGGCTTCTTGCAGAGCCACGCCGTCGCGGCGCACTTCCAGGTGCACGCCTTCGTCGTCGCCGCTCATGGCGCGGATGGTCAGGGTGGAGAGGCGGTCTTGCAGCGCTTGGGCGCGCTCGGTCGCCAGATCCAATCTGGCCTTCGACCCGGCGGCGCGCGCCAGTGGGATGGCTTCGCGATATTCGGCCCACGCGCTCGCGGTGCGGCCCGTCTTTTCGTAGCACTCGGCCAAATTGAGCATCGTGCCCAGGCCGGGATCGAGCTGCTGGCTGGCTTCGAACTTGGGACACGCTTCGGCGAATTTGCCGGCGGTCATCAAGTCGCGCCCTTGGTTGAACAAGGCCTCGGCCGCGGCGCGGTTGCCGCCGGACTTGCCTTGCGCGCCTGCCTGGAGCGCAATCGAAAACACCGTAACGCCTAGAAAGAAAGATACCCGCCTCACGGTTCTCGGGATATCGCAGCTTTTGCCGCGCCACAAGCGGTTCCACACGGGAAGAAGCTTGGAGCCTGGTGCGTACATGCTACTCGGCATAGACTTGCCCGCGGTAGCCGAGCTCCTGGGAGCCCCACGTCGAAGATGAACGAACCGAGAGAAGGCGACGTACTGGCGGGGAAATTCCGGATCGAGCGGGTGCTCGGGGTCGGGGGCATGGGCATGGTCGTGTCGGCCATGCACCTGCAGTTGGACGAGCGGGTCGCCATCAAGTTCTTGCTGCCCGAGGCCTTGATGAACGCGGAGGCGGTGGCTCGCTTCGGACGCGAGGCGCGGGCCGCCGTCAAAATCAAGAGTGAGCACGTCGCGCGGGTGACGGACGTGGGCGCGCTGGAAACCGGCGCTCCGTACATGGTGATGGAGCTGCTGCGCGGCCAAGATCTGTCCCAGGTGCTACGCGACCGGGGCGCGCTGCCCATCGCGCTGGCCGTTCAGTACGTGCTGCAAGCCTGCGAGGCCTTGGCCGAAGCGCACGCCATCGGCATCGTCCATCGCGATCTCAAGCCGGCCAATCTGTTCCTCACCGCGCGCGCCGACGGCAGCCCCTGCATCAAAGTGCTCGATTTCGGCATCTCCAAGGTCACGAGCCAAAGCGGCTCGGGCTCTGACATGGGCATGACGCGCACGCAGTCCATCATGGGCTCGCCCCTCTACATGTCGCCCGAGCAGATGGCGAGCGCCAAGGACGTCGATCAGCGCGCGGACATCTGGGCCATCGGCTGCGTGTTGTACGAGCTGGTCACCGGGCGCGTGCCGTTCGAGGCCGAGACCATGCCCCAGCTGTGCACGCTGATCTTGCACACCGATCCACCGCCGCCCCGCAGCATCCGCGGCGACGTGCCGGAGCTGCTCGATCAAGTCATCTTGCGTTGCCTGCGCAAGGACCGGAATCAGCGCTACACGGACGTGGCCGTGCTGGCCGCGGACTTGGCCGCCTTCTCGCCCGACGCCGGACCGCGCAGCGCCGCTCGCATCTCGCGCGTGCTCAGCTCGAGCGGCATCTCTTCGCCGGCGCTGGCGTCGTCCCAAGCGTCGGCGGTGGTCGCCGGCTCGAGCACCGGCGCGGCTTGGGGCAACACCCAAGCGTCGCGGGGCAATCGCGCGGTTTGGTACGGCTTGGTTGGCGTCGGAGCCGCCGCCGTTTTGGGGGTGGTGCTGTGGAAGGCCGCCAGCGGTCACCCGGCGCCCCCGCCAGATGTGTCGACCGCCGCCGCTCCCAACAAGCCGCCCAGCGAGCCCATGACGGCCGCGGCTGCGCTGCCCGCCACGCCGAATCCCGTCACGGCCGCCGCGCCCAGCGCACCCAGCGCGGTGGCACCTGCAGTTGGGAGCTCGGCGGCAGAGCCCGCCGCGGGCGCCGCGGTGGCTGGCGGAAAGAAGCCGGCGCACCCGGTAGCTGGCAAGGGCAAGCCCCCGGCCGAAGGCGGCAAGCCAAGGGCCCCCGGTGAGCCTTCGGTGGATCCGCTGTCCGAGCGCAACTAGCGTCTGTCCCTAGCGCGGTCCGTTTCGCGTTGGCACGTTGCCGCCGACGCCGGCGCTAGTTTCGTTCCTGGCGCTCACCCCAGGTCAGGACGCGCAGCGGAAGCCACAGCGGAAACAACAATGGTGTGGCCCGCGCCAGCTCGCGCCAAGCCGATGGACCACTATGGGCCAGCCCGGCGCGATCTCGCACGACCATCAGAGTGGCCTGGCCGTCCACTTGCTCGTGACGAAAGCGAGCCAAAAAATCGAGGCGCGAGCAGAGCCAGCCCAAGCACTGCCCGGCTGAGCTGCGCGCGTTCCACGACACGCTGCGCTCGCGCAGCTCCGGCGTGACGAACGCCAAGTAGCCGCTCAGCATCGTGTAGCTGAAGAGCTCTACCCGCGCCGTGAGCTCGATGCCGCCGTGGAACATGACGCCTAGCCACAAGCACAGCGCGCGCGTGGCCGGAAACCACAAGCCGAGGGCCAAGAACAACTCGCTGCTGATGGCGGCAACGGCGGCGGCGTGCGCGAACCACGGCGCCGCCAACAGACCCGCCACGCGGGGCGAAACGTAGTGCGCCACGAATGGTTGGCCGAGCGCGAAGCGCGGCAGCAACACCGCTCCGCTGCGCCAATCGGCGTCGGCCAGCTTGCCGAGGCTGGACGCCAAGTACACGATGGCAAGCTGTGCCCCGACCAAGCGCGCGGCCCAGCGCGGCGCGGTGCCTGGTCGCGACGAGCCGAACAAGCAGAACGAACGATCACACGGGGACAGGCTCACCAAGAACGTGAGCAGCAGCAGCTCGTAGCGGTTGTTGTGGTACTGCAATCGGTCGCAAAAAAAGCCGTAAAGCCCGCACAGCGCTGCCAATAGCAGCGCCGGCCGCGCGAGCACGCCGAGCAAGGCCAGCACACAACCGACCGCCTGACAGCCGAGCAGCAGGCCGTAGACCTGCCGCGTGGGCACGAAGCTCTCGGGCAAGAGCGGCATGTGGAACACGTCGCCGAAGTACGGTCCAAGCGAAAGCTCGCGCAGCAGCCGCAGCGTGAGCGAGAGCAGCAACGTCGCGAACGCCACCCGCAATAGGCCGAGCACGTGGGCGTCGCGCTCTTCGCTCAGCCAGCTGTCCATCAAGGCTTTTCCGCCCTCAGTTGCAGCTGCGGACCGGGCGCGCCGTTCTTCATCGTGTCGACCTTGGCCACGAGCGCGCGCGTGCTTTCGTCGTCGGGAATGTGCCGGACCACGTCGTCGAGCGCGGCCTGCAGATGAAACAGTTGGCCGGCGAGGCCGTAGCGGGCGTGCACGCTCTTTTCCAGCACGTCGAGCGGCGAATAGCGGACGCGGTCTTGCCAGGCGTAGTCACGCAGCTTGCCGTTCGCGTCGGGGGCTTGCCAACGCCCGTCCCGTACCGGCAAAAGCACGCGCTTCTGCTTTTTCTCCACCTCGCGGAACAGGTGAATCGTCAGGCGCGAGGTCTCGTTGAACATCTGAAAGCCCAGCACGTGATCGGGCGCACGCTGCCCCCAAGCGATGCCGGCGAGCTCGAGCCCGAAGAACGCCACCACGAACGCCGCTCGGGCGAAGGGGGCCAAATGCGAAGAGCCGACGTGCCGCAGGCGGCTACCTTGGCATTTCTTTGCGGAAATTGGCGGAGCAACGTGTCGGAAAGGGCACGGCCGCGCCTGCCGTCCTGATGCGATGAAGCCGGCGCCAGAGGGGGGCTCCCGAAGCCAAAAGTGAGCTCGGTGCCGAACTGACTTTGGGATCGGTCGAGCGCCCCTGAGTTTCCTCCTAGGCGGGAGTCAGGTTTTGCGGGAGCCCGTCTCCTCCCGCCTACCTACTTCAGTTTCTCGATGCGGCCGTCGATGTGCTTGGCGAACCTACCGGCGTCGCGGGCGTGTACTGGGTCGTCCGCGGGCCACGGCCAGCCGCCGAATCGAGTGCGTTGGTAGTCGGCGAAGGCCTGCTGAATCTCGTTGCGGGTGTTCATCACGAACGGGCCGTGCTGGGCGACCGGCTCGCCGATGGGGCGGCCTTGCAGCATCAAGAGCTCGCAGGGCGTCTTGCCGGCCGTGAGTTTGACGTCGATGTCCGAGCGCACGACGGCGGCGGCGTGTGCGTCGAGCACGCGGTCGTCGATTTGAATGCTGTCGCCGGCAAAGAAATACAAAGTGCGAATGGCTTCCGGATTTCTGGCGCGGGGCAATACCCAGCTTGCGCCTGCTTCCAGCTTCAAGCACCAGATGGCAACGTCGGTGTCGGGGCGCGCCGCCCAAGACTTGGGCGGGGGCGGCGGCGGGCTCTTGCCGTCAAGCTCACCGGCCACGGTGGTGACCTCGGTGACGCGACCCGCTTCGTCTTTGAAGACGTGTTGGGGAATGTCACCTCGCCACAGCATCGCGAAATGGGGCGGCGCCAACTTGTCTTCGCCCGGCAAATTCAGCCAAATTTGAAAAAGCTCGACCGGGTTCGGCGCGTCCTGCTCGAGCAGTGGGAACATTTCCGAGTGCACGATGCCGCCGCCGGCGGTGAGCCATTGCGTGTCGCCGCCGCCGAAGCGGGCGGCGGCGCCGAGCGAGTCGGAGTGATCGATGTAGCCGCGCCGCGCGATGGTGACGGTCTCGAAGCCGCGGTGCGGGTGCTGCGGAAAGCCGGGCACCACTTCCCCGTGGTACATACGAAAGCCGTCTTTGACGACGAAGTCGTTGCCGAGGTTTCGCCCCGAAAGCGACGCTTGCGGGCCGAACTTCTCGTTGCCGGCTGGGTAGGCGTCGTCGTGGTGGACGCAGAACAAAAACGGGTCGACCGTTTGCCACGGAAAACCGAGGGGAAGAGTTTCGAGGACCGCGCTCATGGGGCAGAGTGTAGTGCCGAGTCAGCGGCTTTGCCCGGCTTGACGGCATCGGCCGGCGCCGCCCCGCCCCGCAGCACGCGCGCGCCTTTGTCCGTTACTTCCAGCACCTGCGGCGGTTTGGCCCCGTAAAACGCGGAAAGACCGATGTCGATGCGAAACAGGCGCTCCTGGCAGGCGCTATTGATGCCTTGTTCTTGGACGGTGTGTCCCACAATCAGGCGTTTTGCGCCCACTTGCGAAAGCACGCGGCCGAGCGCCTGGCAGGCCGCCTCGTCCACCTCCGGACCGCCGAACACACGCGTCCAAACCGGTCCATCCTCGTCGCTGAGAATGGCGGAAAGCTCCCGAGTCTTGCCCGCCAAAAACGCGCTCGCCTCGCGGTTGATGCGCGCAAGGCCGTAGTCGACGTGCGCGGGCAACACGCCGCCGTGCGTGAACAGGCTGTCGCCGACTCGGGCCACGGTGGGGTGCCGCGACAGCTTGAGCGCATAGGGGGCGCCCGGCATGAACGCGACGGCTCGGCCCAGCTCGGGCCCGGGCAAGTGCCCCGCCAGCTCGCCGGCGCGGCTGCTGAATTCGTCGAAGCTGGCGAAGCTCTTGCGCGTCACGTAGCGAAAGTCGAAGCGCGCGTTCATCAGCTCGTGGTTGCCGTTGAGCACGTAAAAAGCGCCGCCCGCGGCCTGCGCGGCGGACTCGAGCTTCTCGATCACGTCGAGTACCTCGCGATCCTGGTCGCCGCGGTCGATCTGATCCCCGGTTTGGACGATGGTGAGACCTCGACCGATCCAGCGGTCATCGCCGTCGATGGCGCCGGCAAGGCGGAGGGCAGCGCGCAGCGCCGTCAGGTCTCCGTGAATGTCGCCGATGGCGACCAGCCGCCCGCTGCTGGCAAGCGGCAGCTCGATGTCTTTGCTCGGGAGGGGCGAGGCAATGGTGGAGGGAGGAGCAGAAGCCGCACCGGCGACTGGCGGCGGAGAAGCCGCGCCGGTGGTCGCTTTGGGCGCCGAGGGGGCGCGCGTATCAGGCTGCGCCTCGGGCGTGCGGCTACAAGCCCACGCGGCGACGAGCAGGAGCGCCACGGGGGCGGCGGCTGACGAGCGCATGGCGTTGGTCATAGCAGTGTTTTTTCAGACAGCGTCCAAAATCACGTTGGTGCTGTCTGGTTCGGGCAACCCCCGGCAGTGCTGCGCCCTGTGGACCAGCAAACCGAGCGACCTCGGCTTGTCGGGCCCCGGCCGCTGCGCTACTTCGGGACCCTGCGAGCAATGCGTACGTTCATCAGCTGGTTGGTTCTGGGGCTCGTCACGGCTTGTGGCTCGTCGGTTTCGAATGGGGAGCCAGGCTCGCCGGTGAGCGAAGCCAGCGCAAAAGAAGAAGTGGTCGCGGACAAGAAGCCGCGCATTCCCACGCGCTGCGCCAAGGGCAAGCGCCACCGCAACGAATGCCTGCCGCCCCAAGGCTGGGTCAAGCGCCTGTGCGACGACGTGTATCCGGACGTCGCCCTGCACATGTTCGAGCCCGGCACGCCGTGGAAGCGCCTGTACATGCTGGCCCGCGCCGAGCCGGTCAACGCATCGGGCGGCTCTTCGCTGTTGGGCGACAAGATGGAGCGCGGTGAAGAGGTGATCGCCCTCAAACGTCGCAGCGAGAGCGATGGACAAATCCAGGTCGGCGACAACAACGCCGGCTATGACGTGCTGCGCTGGAATGGCGCGTGCGCCACCATCCACGACGGCGACTACGCCGAAGACCGACCGAGCCACATCGTGCAGTCGAAGGTGGAATGGCGCCGCCTGGGCGTGCCGTTGCGACAGCACCTGGAGGCCCAGCCCGGCATTTCGGCGGCCTACGAGGCGCGGCGTAAATCGTGCCACGGGTTCAGCATGGGCAACGTTTCGGGCGACTGCGAGTCGAACGACAAGCTCTTGATGCAAGAGATCGTGCGCTACATCCAAACCGGTCCCGAGCTGCCCGAAGCCTCGCGCATGCCCTGAGCGACGCCCGGCGCGCCGCCCCGGGGCACGGCCCGTGCGACCATTTGTCGCAGCGCGTTTCGCGCTCGCCAAGCTAAGTTCGCGCCATGAAATCTTCGATGCGCGTTGGCTTCGGGCTGCTGGCGGCGAGCGTGGCGTTGGCGTTCGGCGGTTGCAGTGATGACGAGCCCGCCGTTTCGGGCTCGGGTGGCTCGGCCGGGCACGCCGGCGCGGCTCACGCCGGTAATTCCTCTGCAGCTGGAGCAACGGACGGCGCCGTGACTTGCGAGGTCATCGGGGAGCTGTGCCACGAAGCCGACACCGGCAGCGGCCCCGGTCACGACTGTCACGAGCTGGGCCACGAAGGCCACGCCACCGCCTGCGCTGCCGGTTTCGACGACTGCATTGCCCTGTGCGTCCACGACGACGACGGCGCGGGCGGCGCTGGAGCGGGCGGTGCCGGTCCCGCCCCCGACGCGCATTGCGCGGCTCTGGGTGAGTTGTGTCATCCGGTGGACGATGGCAGCGGTCCCTTGCACGAGTGCCACGAGGTCGGTCACGTCGGCAACGCCGCCAAGTGCGCGGCAGAGTTCGACGGCTGCGCCACGCTTTGCCTGGCCGCTCGCGAAGAGCTGGAGGCCGGTGTCGCTGGTGCGGGTGGCAGCGCCGCCGCGGCGGGCGCAGGCGGCGTCAGCGGCGTTGGCGGGGCGGAAGCGGGCGCGGCGACCGGCGGCGCCAACCAATAGCGCGCCCTACGGCTGCTGACACTGTCGGTAGTGCTCGATGAAGCGCGTGAAGCTCTGGTAGGCAAGATCGGTGGTGGTGAATTTGGCGCCGCCGCCGTGGGCCACGCCGCCGCCACGTTTGTCGAGGGGCTTTTGCAGCAACAAGCTCTGGCTCGGGTCGTCGACGTCGATCAATCCGAGGGCGAGCACGCGCTTCAGCGTCACCGCCGAGCCCGTGCTGCAGTTCCCGACCGCCGAGATCCAACGGGGCGCGTTGCGATCGGCATCGAGCTCGGTGTCGAAATGGCAGGGAAAGCAGCGGCCTCGCCAGGTGTACACGTCGTCGTAGAACGCCTGCTCCAGGTCTTTGTCGCTACAACCGCGCGTGTCTTCGCCGGTGGGAATGGTCGGCGGCTCGTCGGCGCTGCCGTCGCTGCAGGTGGGTCCACCGCCGGGCGCTCCGCACGTCACGCCCTCGCAGGCGCTGGGACACGCGGCGTTCGCTTCGATCCAGTCGCGGAAAGCGTCGTGCTCGGCGGCGATGACTTGCGGCGTGATGAGATTGCTGTCGGGCGACGCGCGCTCGATCCAGGCCAAGATCTTGCTGTCCTCCGGCGAGCGGGTGTCGACCAGCCCCTGATCGACCAGGCACGCCCAGGTTTTGCAGGGCGTTTCGCGCGCAAACGCGGAGAGATCGACCCCCGACAGGTGACACTGGTTGCAGGTGGTCACGCGCGTTTCGGACAGCAGCGGCTCGATGCGCTCGTGAAAGGTCTCGCTCGGCTTGAGCTGGCAGGCAACCTCACCCGCCGGGTCGTCGTGGTCACCGCACGACGCCAGACAGGCGGCGGTGAACGAGACCGCCAGCAGCAGCAACGAGGACCAGCGGAGCTTCAAAGCCTGCGAAGCTTAAGGCCCCGCCGCAGCTCCGTCGAGCAGCGTCACGGGGGTGCGACAATCTGTCCACAATCTCCGAGATGAATGGTCGGCTTGTCGGTGGCGTGCTCGACCCGTAGCGGTAGCTCACCGCGCCCCGACTTTACGGGGGCGTCGAGCTTGAGCTTTTCGGGCGGTGTGCCGGTGAGGCGAGCCGTTACTTCTTGCCAGCTCATTCCGGGAGCGGCGTAGGCCGTCACGCAGCGCGGGGAGGGGTCACTCGTTTGGGCATAGCTGAACACGTACAATTCCGAGCCCTGCTCCGCCCGGACCTCGGCGGGGCTGTCTTGGCTGGTGAGCTTGAAATGGCGATCGCCGAAATAAGCTTTCACCGCCTCCGCGTTCATGTCGGCGATCTGGGGACCGGTGCAGCGCACCTCGTCCTTGCTGGCTTGAGGCTTGTAGGCTTGGCCTTTGGGGCAAGTGGGGTCGCCGCTCTTCACCAGTCGCGCGAGCTCGTCCGGGCTAGGCGGCTGCAGCTTCTTGCGATTGGCGCGCTTTTCGACGAGCTCGAGCTGAGCCGCGAGCTCGTGCTTGGCCTTCAAGAGCTGCTCCCGCTCGGTGCCGAGCTTCGCTTTCTCGCAGGCGGCGTGGGCTTCGCTCACCGCGGTCAGGCTTTGCTGCAGGCTCGTGCTGGACTTGCTGTCCACTTGGCTGACGATGGCCTGCGCGCTCGTCATGCGCTCGTGGCACAGCTTTGCGTCCGGATCGCAGGCGCACAGCCCGCACACGGCGACCCAAGTCCAAACGGCCCGCATCCGTTGAGGTTACCAGAGCCCGTCGCGCGCGTTAACGGACTTTCACGATCTCGTAAACCCGCGCCGGTTCGCCCGGTTGGCGCGGAGGCAGCTCGGCCTCGTCGCCCTCGCTCGCGCCGAGCAGCGCGCGCCCGAGCGGGCTCTGCGGCGTCAGTGTCTGGACCTCGACGCCCGCGACCGAGACGCGCTCGCCGCCCGCGGCCGGTACCAGGAAGTAGAGCAGGCGTTTACCGTCGTGTACTAGCTCGATCAGCGCCGAGATGGCGATGCGCGCGCCCGGCTTGAACTCGAGCAGCTCGAGCGCCGAAATGCGCACGAAGGCTTCCTCCATCTCGGAAGCGCGTCCGGCTTGCCCGCGCGCCACGTACGACGCCTCCGTCGCTCGCATGTCCTTGTCGCCCTCGGCGCGGTTTTCTTCGTGGGTGGCGCCCTCGGCGGCGTCCTTGGCGCGCTTTTGCGCGCGCTCCAGCTCGGCTTGCAGTTGGTTCTTCAGGGCCTGGAGGAGGGCGGTCTTGTTGAGATCAGCCATGGCGCGTCTGGGCGACTTTGAGCACGGTCGAAAATAGCTCGCGCAGATCTTCCAGTAAATCGCTGCGAGCCAGCTGCGTGGTGGTCGAAAAAGCGGCCACGCCCAACGCGTCGCTGCCGAAGGTGATGGGCAACAAGAACACGGTGCGACTGTTCTGCACCAAGGGGTGATCGATCAGGCTCGACAACGGCAAGGCCGTCGGGTCCGGATGCTGCTTGCCAGGGCCGAAGCCGTAGCAAACCTGCCCGAGCCACTCGCCTTCGGATTTGCCGACGACTGCCGCCACCACGCAGGCGTCGACGCCCAGGCCCGGCAAATGGTCGGCAAGCGTGCGCGACACCAACGCCGCGTTGCCGAACATGCGCTCTTGCACCTGCCGAGCCAGCGCTCGCGCGCGCGACACGTTCGCACGTGTCAACGTCACCGCTACCTGATTCAACAGCGAAGTGGTCAGCAACTGCGCGTCGCTGATGGCGTCTTCGAGGCGGTCGCGCGCCTCGCTGTGAGGGGCCACGCAGAGCAGGGCCTGCCGCCGTAACGTCGACAGCACGACGGGCGCCGCGGCCAAATCGCTGCCGCCTTGCTCGAGCTTGACGAGCAAGCGTTGGACCCGGCGACTGAGCACGCCCGCTTTGCCGTCGCGCATTTCCTCGATCAGCGCGCTCAGCAGCGGGCTCTCCCAGTCGGAGCCGGCGGCGCCGAACGAGCCGTGCGCGGCGCGCGCCAGCTCGGCCACGATCACCTGCCGTCGTTGGATCAACGAGGCCTCGAAGCTGGCGCTGACACCACCCGCTTGCGGCCGCGGCGCCAGTCCGAAATCCAAGCTGGTGCAGCCGCAAGACCGCCGAATCGTCAGCTCGACGGGCAGCACGAAATCACCGGCGGGGCGCACGCCGCTGGCCAGCAGGACCAGCTGCTTCAGGCCTTCCCGGCCCTGCTCGCCGGCGGGTTGGCGAATGGTGGTGAGCGCGGGGCGTGACAACGCCGCCGAAGGCAGGTCATCGAAGCCGGTGAGCGCGATCTGCTCGGGCACGTTGATGCCGCGCCGCCCGAGCTCGTCCATGGCGCCGAGCGCCATGTAGTCGTTGGCGCAAACCAGCGCGTCCAGCGCGTGCACGCTGACGCGCTTCTGGTCCAGTATGGTGCGCACCGCTTGGCTGCCGCTCGGACGGTTGTAGTCACCTTCCGCCACCCAACGGGGGTCGGGGTCGATGCCGTGGGCGATCAACGTCTCGCGGTACGCCGCGTAACGCACCTCGGCCTCGTCGCTCTGCAAAGGTCCGCGAACGAAGCCGATGTTCTGCTTGCCGTGAACCTGGATCAAATGCGTGACCGCTTCGCGAATGCCGGTGGCGTTGTCGACGCGCACGCTGACGTGCCCCGGGATGGGCACGCCCATGCAGCACAGCGGCATGCCGTCGTAGCGGGTGAGCCACTCGGCCAAATGCTGGGGCCCGCAGGTGTTGCCGAGCGCGCTCGACAAAACCAAAATGCCCAAGGTGTTGTCGCGCCCCACCAAGTCGAACACGAAGTTGCCGGCTCGAAGCCGCTCGTCGGGCGCGTCCAGCGGACCGCCCGCCACCACCACCACTCGCGCGTCCAGCTCCCGACCAGCGGCGAGCGAGCCCTGAACGACCGCTTGCTCGTGCTCGTCGTCGAGCGAGTCGACCAGCAGCGCATAGCGCTGACGGGTGCGCTCGGTTGGGGGCTGGGAGGCGCGGGCGATCACGGGTGAGCTCAGACCAAGGTGAGCCTTCCATCTTACCTCTGACGCGCTGCGCCTTTTGTGCGAAATTTTGCCTGAGAGCGCGCTCGCGACGCGCCGGCCCGCAGGATCGGCTTGCGTTCCGCGCAGCTTGGCGTACTTCTGCGCCCCGCCGCGCACGCCAGCCCACCAGGGCGGCTGGGCGGGAGCCCCCCAAATTTACCCGGAGAGATGAGCGTGAGCCAGAAGCCGAAGGTTGCGATCCTGACTGCGGGCGGACTTGCCCCGTGCCTTTCATCAGCGGTCGGAGGTTTGATTGAGCGTTACTCCGAGCTCGCCCCCGAAGTCGAAATCATCGGTTACCTGGGAGGCTACAAAGGTCTGCTCCTTGGCCAGAGCGTGGCGGTGACGCCCGAGGTGCGCGCCAACGCCAAGGTCTTGCACAAGCACGGCGGCAGCCCGATCAAGAACAGCCGCGTGAAGCTGACCAACATCGCCGACTGCATCAAGCGCGGCTTGGTCAAGGACGGTCAGGACCCGCTGCAGGTCGCGGCAGAGCGCTTGACCCAGGACGGCATCACGATTTTGCACACGGTGGGCGGCGACGACACCAACACCACCGCTGCCGACCTGGCCGCGTACCTGGCCAAGAACGGCTACAAGCTGACGGTGGTGGGCTTGCCCAAGACCGTCGACAACGACGTCTATCCCATCCGCCAGTCGCTGGGCGCGTGGACGGCGGCCGAGCAGGGCGCCATCTACTTCGAGAACGTCGTCAACGAGCACTCCGCCAACCCGCGCATGTTGATCGTGCACGAGGTCATGGGCCGCAATTGCGGTTGGCTCACCGCCTACACCGCCAAGGTGTATCGCGATCGCCTGCGCAGCCCGGACTTTCTGCCCGGTTTCAACCTGGCGCGCGCTCACAAGGACTTGGACGCGGTGTACGTGCCCGAGATGGAGTTCGACATCGGCGCCGAGGCCAAGCGCCTGAGCGCGGTGATGGACGAGCAAGACTGCGTCAACGTGTTCGTCTCCGAAGGCGCCTGCCTCGATCAAATCGTGCGCGAGATGGAAGCCAAGGGCGAATCCATTCCCCGCGATGCGTTCGGCCACTACAAGCTCGACAGCGTCAACGTTGGGCAGTGGTTCGCCAAGCAATTCTCCAAGCTGCTGGGCGCCGAGAAAGCGCTGGTGCAAAAATCCGGCTACTTCGCGCGCTCCGCCGCCGCCAACGTCGACGACCTGCGCTTGATTCAGAGCATGGTCGACCACGCCGTCGAGTGTGGCCTGCGCGGTGAGTCGGGCGTCGTGGGCCACGACGAAGGCAAAGGCAACCGCCTGCGCGCGATCGAGTTCCCGCGCGTCAAGGGCGGCAAGCCCTTCGACATCGAGACGCCATGGTTCACGGAGCTGCTGCGCGAAATTCGTCAGCCCAAGGGTGCGCGCGTCGAAATCAAGCACGGCGGCGAAAAAGTTCCGTCGATTCCGCCGCAATAAACTAAGCTCGGCGTCGTGAAGCGGCGTGTGGGCGTACTGGTGGGCGTCGGGTTGTTGCTCGCGGCGGTTTCGGCCGTCGCGGGTGAGCCCGTGGTCAAGCCGCAGCTGGTCGAGTCGGTGGACGCCACCTACCCGGCGGGCGCGCACGGCGACGCTCAAGTCGAGCTCACCGTCCTGATCAGCGAAGACGGCCGCGTCACCGAAATCGACCGACGCTCCGGTGACGAGCCGTTCGTCAGCGCCGCGCGGGCGGCGGTCGCGGCCTGGAAGTTCACGCCCGCGATGCGCGACAACGTGCCGGTCAAGTCGCGCGTGGTGATCAAAGTCTCGTTCGCGGCGCCGCTGGAGCCGCCGCGTCAGCCGGAGCCGGTGGCGGTGCCCGACGGGGCCGCGCCGACGTCGACTTCGGCGGCCGCGCCGCCCGCGCCGCCCGTTTCCCCGCCGCCCGCGCCGCCCCCCGTTCAAATCACCATCGAAGGCGAGCGCGCCGAAGACCTGGCCGCCATTCACGTTCCGCGCGGCGATATCCGTCTGATTCCCGGTGCTTTTGCCGACCCATTTCGGGTCGTCGAAATCTTGCCTGGAGTCGCGCCCGTGCTCTCCGGCCTGCCCTATTTCTTCGTGCGCGGTGCGCCTCCCGGTGACGTCGGCTATTTCATCGACGGCATTCGCGTGCCGCTCTTGTTCCACGTCGGCGCGGGGCCTTCGGTGATCGCGCCGGCGCTGGTCGACAGCGTGGAGCTCGTGCCGTCGACTTACCCCGCACGCTTCGGTCGCTTCGCCGGCGGCATCATGTCCGGCGAGACCATGGCCCCGAGCCAGGTCGGGCGTGCCGAGGCGCAGGCGCGCGTCTTCGACGCCGGCGCGATGGTCGAGCAACCGTTCGCCGACGGCAAAGGCAGCGCGCTCTTGGCGGGCCGCTACAGTTACACCCAAGCGCTGCTGGCGGCGGTCGCGCCCGAGTACGACCTCGGCTACTGGGATTACCAGGCGCGACTCGCCTACAACCTGAACCAGCACGATCGCGTCAGCTTGTTCGGCTTCGGCGCTTTCGATCATCTGGGCAATCACCGGCTTCACCAAACGCTGTTCGACGTGCAATTCCATCGCTTGGATTTGCGCTGGGATCACCGCTCGGAGGGCTCGCGCGCCCGCCTGGCCTTCACGCTGGGCGCGGACAAACGCCTGAACTCCGACGAAGGCGACCCCGCCCCCAACGGCATCGCCAAAACCAAGCAAATGGGCGTGCGTTTCGAGGGCTCGCAGACCTTGTCGCGCGAAGCCGAGCTGCGCGCGGGCCTGGACGGCAACCTCGAGCGCTACCAGCCGGAGCTGGAGCAGCTGCCGCAAGGCGCCGTGACGTACGCGGCCCGTACCGACGCGAACCTGGGCGTGTGGAGCGAGCTGTCACTCAAACCGCGGCGGGGCTTCGAAATCGTCCCCGGCTTTCGCCTGGACGCGAGTCGCTCGCGCGGCGCCTCTTACACGTTTCCGGAGCCGCGCCTGTCGACGCGCATGCGCGTGGCAAACAAGGTCGCCTGGCTGAGCGGCTTCGGCTTCACCCACCAGCTGCCGACGTACCGCGTGTACGTACCGGGCGCCCAACCGGGCGGGCTCGAGCTGGGCGTGCAGCGCTCTTACCAAGCCACCCAAGGCTTCGAGCTGGCGTTGCCGTCGGCCATGTACGGGCGCGCCACGGTCTTTCACAGCTGGCTCGAGACGAAAGAGCTGGCGCTCAGCGGGCGCAACTACGGTCTCGAGCTCTTTCTACGCCGTGACTTCGCCCAGCGCTTGGGCGGCTTCCTCAGCTACACGCTGTCTCGCACCGAGCGCACTGCCGGCCCCGCCACCTTTCTGTCCGGCTTCGATCGGCCCCACGTCGTCTCTGCCGTCTTGGGCTACGATTTGGGGCGCGGCTTTCGCATCGGTGGGCGCGCCTACTACGCCTCCGGTCGTCACTACACCATCAGCTGCCCGACGCCGGACTGCGCCGCGGCGGGGCCACCCGGTATGCCCCCCGTGGTCGACGGGGGTTACGTGTTCGAGGGGCGGGTGCCCGGCTTTTTTCGGCTCGACGTGCGCTTCGAAAAACGCTGGCGCTTCGCCTCGGGCAGCTTCGTCGCCGCCACGTTCGAGTGGTTCAACGCGCTCTTGGCCTCGGAAACCATGAGCAAGTACTGGGACGCGGCCAACGGCGGCATCAGGACTCAGACCCGAAGCCCGCTCACGCTGCCGAGCATCGGCATCGAAGCTGGCTACTGAAGGCTGCCAAGCGCCGCGCGTCTGAGCTACCGTGCGCTCATGGCGGACCCGCAAGTCGTGACCTGGCCGCGCCCCTACTTCAAGGCGGGTGAGCAAGCGACCAAGGTGTTCTTCGTCTGCTTCGGCAAGGAGCCGTTGGCGGACGTGGCCCTCGACCGCGCGCGCTTCGGCCTGCCCAGCGCCGACCTCGTCCGGCAAGTGGAGCTGCGAGAGCATCGTCGCGTTGCCGAACGCGCTTGGTTCGAGAACTGGTGGGGGGGCGCCTTCGGCGTGATCGCCCAGCAAGACTTGGGCGACGACTTGGCGCTCCTGACCACCAGTGACGTTTGCTACACGCTCTCCCTCCAGCTTTCCGATCAAGCGGATTTAGCCCCGCTGCAGACGGTCTGGGGTCTTTCACGCTGGCTGTGCGCCCGTGGCGTGAGCGTGGTGCTCGACGTGCACGCCTTTCGCTTCCGCACCCGCGCCGACGTCGACGCGCTCGCGTTCGCCGAAAGCGACGTGCAGCGCGACGTGAAGCTAGTCCTCGAAAGTGACCCGACCGAACAGGGGCTGCACTTGTTCCACACGCGCGGCCTGTGCAAGTGCGCGCGGCCCGAGTTGATGTGCTTCATCGAGCCAGCCGACGCCGCGGTGATGGGCCGGGTCATGAACCAGTTGGCGCGCACGCTGCTCGAAGGCGCGCTGCCCAATCAGATTCGCCTGCGCCTGGCTGAGGGCGTCGAGCTGACGACGACGCCAGCGGAAGAGCGCGCCCTCGTCGACAGCCTGGGCATCGAAGCGGCCGTCACGCTCAAGCGCAGCGATGGGGCACCGCTGGCCGGCATCGCCCGCAGCATCCCGCCAGGCTAGGGCCCGCGAATGGCTAAGTCAGTCGCCCTCGGGGCCGATCCATCCCGGCTGGCTTCGTTACTCCTCAGTTACATACCGCAGGTATGCGCCTTCGTCGCGCCTCGCCATCCGGGCGCCTCGGCCCCGATCATCGACTGACTTAGCCACTCGCGGGCCCTTAGCGGCGCGACGACGACACGGGTGCTGGGATCGTCGGGTGCTCACTGAAACGTGGGAAGCGTCCGGATGCTTCGGCGCTGCAGGCGTCGTCCCAACTTGCGACATCGTTGGCGGCGCCGCGCTGCAGCTCGAACGCTTCGATCTCGGCGGGGGGCGGCACGCTCAGGCGGCGAATCTCCTGGTCAAGCGCTTGAATCGCCTGATCTTCGGAGAGACCGTCAGCTTCAACGGACCCCGAGAAGGCGCGGAACACGCCCGAGGCCTTGCCGCGCTCTGAGCCTCGTTGGGTGTCCACGTGGAGCGGGAACACGCAGGCGAGGGGTCCGCTGGGAAGCCGGATCAACTTCATGGTCAACCCAGACTACGGACCTGAGGTTCGGAGCATAAGTGGGTGAAATTACGGGCGAGATTTGTGAGTGATCTTGCGGGTCTAGCCCCTCTGGCAATGTTTCTTGGGTGTTTCGGTGCCGAACTGCCACAGTCGGAGCCCTTCCTGGGCGACGAAAAACCGAGCCGCCATTTTCGCATTCATCCACCATGCGCCGCCATGCAGAGCGAGCTTCTGAATCGACTGGGTCAGGTGTTGCGCGAGGTTGCCGCGCGCGAAATTGCGCCGCGCTTTCGGCAACTCGCGCCCAGCGACGTGATCGGCAAACCGACCGCCGAAGATCCCAGCGATTTGGTGACGGCCGCCGATCGCGCTGCCGAAGCCGAGCTCACCTCGCGGCTGCCGGAGCTGGTGCCCGGCTCTTCGGTGGTGGGCGAAGAGGCGGTGGCCGCCGATCCGAGCGTGCTCGAGCGACTGCGCGGCAGCGCTCCGGTGTGGGTGGTCGATCCGTTGGACGGCACGCGCAACTTCGCCGCCGGACATGGTCCCTTCGGCACGATGGTCGTGCTGGTCGAACGCGGCGTGCTGCTCGCTTCGGGAATCTATTTTACCGAGGGCGACCGCATGTTTTTGGCCGAGCGCGGGCTGGGCGCCTACGTCGATGGCGAGCGCATTTTGCCGCGGCCGCGTTCGACGGACGTGCTCGCCGGCACCGTCTACGTTCGTTACATGCCCGAGGAGCTGGCGCGACCGCTGACCGCGCGCGCCGCCGCTCATCGCCAGGTGCCGGGCGTGATCTGCGCCGCCCACGAGTACACCGAGATTGCGTTGGGTCGTAAGGACTACGTCAGCTACTACCGCTTGCTGCCGTGGGATCACGCACCCGGGGCGCTGATCGTGCGCGAGGCTGGCGGCGTCGCGCGTCACCCCGACGGCCGCGACTACGACGTCTTCGACACGCGCGAGCACACGCTGCTGGCGCCGGACGAGCCCACTTGGCAGCGCGCGCGCCGAGAGCTGTTCGGCTAGCTCAGCTGCCGAACCAGCGACGCCAGAATGGGCCGCCTTCCGCCGCGCCGCCCGAAGGCGTCGCGGGGCGCGCGCGTTGAGCGGCGGGCAGGGGTGCGGCGGGCGGACTGGCGGGCAGCGGTGGCTTGGGCGCCGCCGCGGCGTGGGAAGCGGGCGGCACCGGAGCCGCCGAGCGAGCCGGAGAGGGGGCGGGGACGGGCGGCGCCGGGGCTTCGTCGAACAACGCGTCCAGCCCCCATTCGCTGGGGTTGACGAAGTCGGCGCTGGTGGGCGAGCTGGCGAGACCGCGCGTGCCGAGCGAAGTCGGCGCGACCTCGGGGATGCCACCCGAAAAGTCGTGCAAGGCGTCGAGGATCAAGTCACCCACCATGCCGGCTTGGTCCCGCTGCTCGGTCTTCTTGCGCTTGGAGCGCTCGCCAGCCGTCGCTACCACCAACTTGGCGATGTCTTGATAGGTGACCGGCTTGTTCAGCCGGTCCATCACGATCGCCAAGTCTTTGGCAAAGTCGCCCGCCTGCAGGTAACGCTGATCGCGATCGCGAGCGAGCGCCTTGCTCAGCACGTAGGCCAAGTCGTCGTTCACGTCGCCGCGGATCTGGCGCATGTCCGGGATGACCGCTGCCTGCACTTGCTTGAAGGTCTCGAGATCGGTTTCGCCCTTGAACAGACGGCGACCCGACAGCATTTCCCACAGCAAAATGCCGGCCGCGAAGATGTCCACGCGCCGATCGGCGCCTTGGCCCAGCGTCACCTCCGGCGCCAAGTAGCCGAATTTCCCCTTCACGATGTCTTCTTCGTCGGCGGTCAGGTGCGAGCTGGCTTTGGCCAAGCCGAAGTCCACGAGCTTGACCTCGCCGTGGCGGGTCATCAGCACGTTGTGCGGAGAGATGTCGCGGTGCACGATGCCGAGCGGCTGCCCCAAATGATCACAAGCGTCGTGCGCGTAGGCCAATCCCTCGCACACGTGCATGGCAATCAAGCACGCCACCTCCACCGGCATCGACTGCTGCTGGCGCTGTAGGTGCTCGAGTACCCCTTGCAGGTCCGCCCCATCGACGAACTCCATCACGATGAAGTGCGCGCCCGCGGCTTGCCCGATGTCGAACACTTGCACGCACTTCGAGTGGCTCAGGTACGCGCACAGCCGCGCTTCATCCAAGAACATGTGGATGAACTCGCGGTTCTGCGAGAGCTTGGGCAACACTCGCTTGATGGCGACCTTCTTGCGGAAACCCTCGATGCCGGCGCTTTCGCCCCGATACACCTCGGCCATGCCTCCCGCCGCGATGCGCTCAACCACTCGATAGCGTTGCGTTTCGGTCATGCTCGAGCCTCGACTCCTGCGCGTTGCCTGCTGAGATGACCCTCATCGTCACCTTCGGGGGCGCCTCGGGTCAAGGCGGACGGCGCGGGTCAGTGGCTCAGTGAGCTTGCAGCCAATGCGCCCACTGTTCGGCGCTCAGCTTCTGGCCCTTTTTGGTGATGGGCTCCAGCGTAGTTTTTGCCAGTTGCTTCGATGTTTTCGGATCGATCACGATGTAGGTGGCCAGCGCGTGGACGTCGAAGCTGTTGCGCAAGGCTTCGTGGCGATCCCATTTGCCGACGTTGATGCGCACCCGTTCGAAGCGTTGCTTCATGGTGGCGGTCACGACCTCGCTTTCGTCCAGCTTGGCCATCTCGCGGCAGTCTTCACACCACGGCGCCACGAACTCGAGCAGCAGCCGTCGCCCATGCTCCGCCGCACAGCTCTTGGCGTTGGCGATGGCGTCGAGCACCTCGCCTTCGCTCGTCTCGTCCCACAGCCGCGCTGGCGGAATCGACTCGCCACAGCCGGGGTAAGCGCTGCTGCGCACCGGACCAGCATTGGCGGACGCCGACCCGAGCGCGCCCGGCGTAGCGGGGGAGCCGGCAGTCGCGGCGTCGTGCGGAGCCGGAGGCGAGCCGGCCAGCGTGGCGGCGGCGGCTTCCGGCGGCCGGGCGCTGGACGCCAACGGCTCCGCCGACGCGGACGCGGACGCAACCGCGTGCTCCTTGGCCGGGCGGGCGCAGCCAGTGCTGAAGAGGGCCACCAGCGTGCCAACTGCGACAGTTAGAGGGATTTTCACCAGCACACTTCCGTGCCCAAGGTAGCACAAATCGGTAAATAGCTTTTAAATCAATGGGTTAACCCGATTGGAGCGGCTCTGCGGCCCGGTTGACACAGTTGCCGGCCGGGCTTAAGTCCTCGCTTAACCCTGACGCATACGTTAGGGTGAGTGTGATACGACCTCACAGCCGCTCGAACTAATGTCTTCTTCCCACCGTCACCTGACCCTCATCCCCGGCGAGCCATTGGCTCCGGATGCGGCGTCGCGCCCGGGTGAGGTTACAGAGGAGGAGCTGCTCCAGGTTGGAGACTTGGCTCGCGCGGTTGGCAAAACCGTCCGCGCCATCCATTTGTACGAAGAGCTCGGCCTGCTCAAAGCCCACGAGCGCTCCAAGGGCCGCTATCGCCTGTTCACGCCCGACGCGGTCGTGCGCGTGCGTTGGATCGGCAAGCTGCAGAGCTTGGGTCTCTCGCTGACCGAGATTCAGGGCATCGAGCGGGCGCGCAACGACGTGTCGTCGGCTCAGTCGGCGGCGGCGCGCTTGCGCGAGCTGTACCAAGCCAAGCTTCTGGAAACGCGCGCGAAGATCGACGAGCTGCGCGCGCTCGAAAGCGAGCTCGTCGCCAGTCTCGACTACCTTGCCGGCTGCAACACCGCCTGCGAGTCCGAAGTCAAAGTGGAGTGCTGCCCCAGCTGCGAGCGACACCCCGAAACCCCCCCTGAGCTAGTCGCCGGAGCGAACGTTCACTGACATGACCCTCAAATTTCCCATCTACATGGACAATCACGCCACCACGCCGGTCGATCCGCGCGTCCTGGCGGCGATGCTCCCATACTTTACCGAGACCTTCGGCAACGCCGCTAGCCGCACCCACGCCTACGGCTGGTCGGCAGAAGCCGCCGTCGACGACTCGCGCGACACGATTGCCCAGCTGATCGGCGCCGAATCCGGCAAGGAAATCGTGTTCACGTCCGGCGCCACCGAGAGCGACAACCTCGCGATCAAAGGCGTGGCCGAGTACTACAAGGCCAAGGGCAACCACATCATCACCACGACCATCGAGCACAAAGCCGTGCTCGACTCGTGCAAGCGCCTCGAAAAAGACGGCTTCACGGTCACGTACGTGAACGTCGGCCCCGACGGCTTGGTGAATCCGAAAGACATCGAAGCCGCCATCACCGACAAGACCATCCTGGTCTCCGTCATGCTGGCCAACAACGAGGTCGGCACCATCCAGCCCATCGCCGAGATCGGCAAGATCACGCGGGCGCGCGGCATCATCTTCCACACCGACGCCGTGCAAGGCTTGGGCAAGACGCCGTTCGACGTGCGCGCCATGAACGTCGACCTGGCGTCGCTGACCGCGCACAAAGTCTACGGACCCAAGGGCGTGGGTGCCCTGTACGTGCGTCGCAGCAAGCCGCGCGTGCGCTTGTCGGCGCAGATGGACGGCGGCGGCCACGAGCGCGGCAACCGCTCCGGCACGTTGAACGTGCCCGGCATCGTCGGCTTCGCCAAAGCCTGCAAAATCTTGATCGAAGAAGGCGTGGCCGAGGCCAACAAGATCCGCGCTTTGCGCGATCGTCTGCACAAGAAGATCACCGACGAGCTGGACGCGGTCGTGCTGAACGGCTCGGCCGAGCATCGCCTGCCCGGCAACCTCAACATCTCGTTCTCGTTCGTCGAGGGCGAAGGCTTGATGATGGCCATCAAGGACGTGGCCGTCTCCAGCGGCTCCGCCTGCACCAGCGCCAGCTTGGAGCCAAGCTACGTGCTTCGCTCCATGGGCTTGGAAGAGGACATGGCGCACTCCTCGATTCGCTTCGGCCTTGGCCGCTTCAACACCGAGGAAGAAGTCGACTACGTGGCCGAGCTCGTCGTCGCGAAGGTCAAGCGCCTGCGCGACATGTCGCCGCTCTACGAAATGCACAAGGCCGGGATCGATCTGAAGTCGATCCAATGGGCAGCTCATTGAAAGTTTAGAAATATGGCCTACAGCGAAAAAGTCATCGAGCACTACGAGAACCCGCGCAACGTCGGTTCCATGGACCAAGAAGACGAGTCGGTCGGCACCGGCCTCGTCGGCGCGCCGGCGTGCGGTGACGTCATGCGCCTGCAAATCCGCGTCAACGACGCGGGCGTCATCGAAGACGCCAAGTTCAAGACCTTCGGTTGCGGGTCGGCCATCGCGTCGTCGTCGCTGGCCACCGAGTGGATCAAGGGCAAGACCATCGACGAGGCGGCCACCATTCAAAACAGCCAAATCGCCGAGGAGCTGAGCCTGCCGCCGGTGAAGATTCACTGCTCGGTGTTGGCCGAAGACGCCATCAAGAGCGCCATCGAAGACTTCAAGAAGAAGCGCGCCGCCAAGCAGGCGCTGGCCAACCCGTAACTCAACGACTCGAGAAACCGCCGCCATGTCCGAAGCCGTCAGCCTCTCCAACTCCGAAGCCTCGCCCAGCGCCGCGCCGGCCCCGTCCGGCAAGCGGCTGTCGATGAGCATCTCCCCGGGGGCGGCCGTGTTCGCGCGCCAGAAGCTCACGCAGCGCGGCACGCCCAACGCGGCGGTGCGGCTCGGCATCAAGGGCGGCGGCTGCTCCGGGTTCTCGTACGTCATTCAGTTCGACGACGAGCCGGCGCGCGAGCGCGACACGGTGTACGAGGTCGACGGCGTGAAGTTCTACGTCGACAAAAAGAGCCTGGTGTACTTAGCCGGCTCCTTGCTCGATTACGAAAAGACCTTGATGTTCCAAGGCTTCAAGTTCCGTAATCCGAATGAAGCTACGTCGTGCGGGTGCGGTCACTCGTTCACGGTGAAGTGAGAGCGGAAGTCGTGGAAACTTGTGGAGTGATTGGCGGCGCGGCAAGGGCCCGCCCGCCAAGTCTCGTCGAGGAAACAGTTTAGTGATGACGTCGTCGCCGTTCGAGCTGTTGGGTGTGCCCGTGTTGTTTGCGCTCGACGAAGCCGAGCTGGAAAAGCGCCACCGCGAGCTGAGCAAGGCCTTGCACCCGGATCGTTATGCCGGGCGGCCCTCGAGCGAACGGCGCGAGGCGCTGAGCCGCGCCATCTCGGTGAACGAAGCCTTTCGTCAGCTGCGCGACCCGATCTCGCGCGCCGAGGCGCTGCTGTTGCAGCTGGGCCGCGGCGTGTCCGAGACCAACCAGCCCAAGCCGGCGCCCGCTTTGCTGATGCAAGTCATGGAAGAGCGCGAGGCACTTTCGGTGGCGCGCCGCGCCGGTGACCGTGCCCGTGTGGAGCGCATTGCCGCCGCCGCCAGCGGCCGCGCCGAAGAAGCCGCCGAGCGCATGGCCGACGCCTTCTCCGAAGATCCGATCCCGGTCGAGCACGTGCTCGAGCTGTTGGGCGAGCTGCGCTATCTCCGGCGTTTGAAAGAGGAGGCGGGAGCCGCCTTGGACGAGCTGTAAAGCTCGCAGCGCGGTCCCCCAGTTCCCATGCTGCTCGACATCTTCGATCCGAAGGCGGCGCCCCGTGCCATCGGCATCGATCTGGGTACCACCAACTCGATTGTCGCTTACGTGCGCGACGGCGCGCCCGCGGCCTTGACCACCTGTGACGGCGCGCCGCTGTTGCCCAGCGTGGTGCACTACGCCAAGAGCGGCGCCATCATGGTGGGGCGCGCTGCCAAAGCGCAGCTCACTCGCGAGCCCGAGCGCACCATCGCCAGCGTCAAGCGTTTCATGGGTCGTGACGCGCGCGACCCCGAGACCAAACGGCTCGGCGCCCACCGCTTTGCCGAGCCCGCCAACGAAGCCGAAGCGCGCAGCGTGCGCTTCGACGTCGGGCGGCCGGCGAACGTGACGCCGGTCGAGGTGAGCGCCGAAATCCTCAAGAGCTTGAAGCAGAGCGCCATCGACCAGCTGCGTGGCGTGGGCGGGGCCGTCATCACCGTACCGGCCTACTTCGACGACGCGCAGCGACAGGCGACCAAAGATGCCGGGCGCCTCGCCGGGCTCGAGGTGCTGCGGCTGCTCAACGAGCCGACCGCGGCCGCGCTGGCCTACGGCTTGGATCAAAAGCAGAACGGCCTGTTCGCGGTTTACGATCTGGGCGGCGGCACGTTCGATGTCACCATTTTGCTGCTGGAAGACGGCGTTTTTCAGGTGAAAGCCAGCGGCGGCGACAGCGCGCTCGGTGGTGACGACATGGATCGCGCCATTGCCGAGGGCTTGTTGGAGCAAATGGGCGCCTCCCGGGAGAGCCCGGCCGAAGTCGTGGCATTGGCGCTCTCGGCGGCTCGCGAGCTGAAGCACGCCCTGACCGACGCGCCCGAAGCCAGCATCGAGCTGCCGGCCAAAGGCGGCCACAACATCGTGGCCAAGCTTACGCGCGTCCAGCTCGACGACTTGATCTTGCCGCTGCTGGAGCGAACCGGCAAAGCCTGTCGCCGCGCCCTGCGCGACGCCGGTGTGGAAACCAAGGCGCTCGACGGCGTGATCTTGGTGGGCGGCTCCACCAAGGTCTTGCGCGTGCAAAGCTACGTGGCGGAGCTGTTCGGCAAGCCGCCACGCTGTGAGCTGGATCCGGAGCTGGTGGTTGCCTACGGCGCCGCGTTGCAAGCGGACTTGCTGACGCGAGACGACGGCGACGTGCTGTTGCTCGACGTCTTGCCGCTGTCGCTCGGCATCGAGACAATGGGCGGCGGCGTCGACAAGATCTTGCCACGCAACACCACCATTCCCACCGGCGCGCGCGCCACCTTCACCACCTACGCCGACAACCAGACCGGCTTCGAGCTGCACGTGGTGCAGGGGGAACGCGAGCTGGCGGCGGATTGTCGCTCTTTGGCGCGCTTTTCGCTGCGCGGCATCCCGCCCATGCCGGCCGGTATGGCTCGGCTGGAGGTCGAGCTGTCGGTCGACGAAAACAGCCTGCTCAAGGTGAGCGCGCGCGAAACCACCACCGGCATCTCGCAAGAAATCGCGGTGCAGCCCAGCTACGGCCTGACCGACGACGACGTCGAGCGCATGCTGATCGAAGCGCTGGATTTCGGTGAAGAGGATTTGGAGCGCCGCCGGCTGGTCGAAGCGCGCGTCGAAGGCGAACGGCTGCTGCTCGCCACCAACAAGGGCCTGTCGGCCGACGCCGACTTGCTGGAGGCGTCCGAGCGCGCCGCCGTCGACCAAGCGCTGGCTCAGCTCGCAAGCGCCATCGCGTCCGCGACGACGGCGTCACCGGTGCAAGCCGCCATCGACCTGCTCGATCACGTGACGCACGACTGGGCTGGCCGCCGCATGAACCGCGCCGTGGCCCAAGCCATCGCCGGCAAAAGCCTGAACGACATCGAAAAGACCGTGGAGCACGCCGCCGGCGTCGACGCCCACGTCGCGCGCCATCGCGGCGACACTGCCTGAGAAACCATGCCCCGAGTACGCTTCATCGACCAAAACCTCGAGGTGGAAGTGCCAATTGGCACCTCCCTGCTCGACGCCGCCCGCTTGATCGACGCGCCGGAAGGCAGCGCCTGCGGTGGCGTCTGCGCGTGCAGCACCTGCCACGTCTACGTCGAAGAAGGCGCCGCGCTACTCAGCGAAGCCGAAGAAGACGAAGAAGACATCCTCGACAAAGCCTTCGACGTCCAAATGACGTCTCGCCTCGGCTGCCAAGCCAAGCTGCAGCGCGACGGCTTGGTCACGCTCCGCATCACCAAAGAATCGCTGGACGCCTTCTACAACGAGCACCCCGACGTACCGCGGCCGTAGGGATGAGGAGTGAGGGGTTAGGGATTAGGCAGCGAAGGGGTCGAGGGAGAGAGAGGGTGTCGATTGCTCAGCAATCCCCGTCCGCCCAACTGCAGGCCCGCACGGTTGCGCCCTCGGGAGCTAGCCCCATGAACGGCTAACCCCTAACCCCTCACTCCTCGACCCTAAAATAGCAGCTTGCCGCCTTGGCCGATGGCGGACATGGCGTGTTGCACGTAGTCGATGCGGATGCTGGGTGAGGCCAGTTGTTGGGAGAAGCCGCCCACGATGGTTTCC
>JBEQSW010000611.1:0-9045 GCA_040348565.1 Myxococcales bacterium
TCCCGCGCAGGTCATCGAAACCTACAATCGGATGATCGGGGACTCGAACAACTTGCGCTACTGAGAGCTCCTCTTTCATCGCAGCTTGGGCTGCCACGCCGCGGCTTTTCTTGCAGAAACTCCCGTGGCGTCGCCGGGCCAAGCCGAGCGAGCGCTTCGGGCCGCTGCCGTGCCGGCGGGTCGTGTCGAGAGCCTCGGGGATTTCACAGGGAGGACGGGAGGACGCTCATCATTGGTCTCATTTCAGGTTGGTGGCCACGCCCGCTGATCCTGGCTTCTGGCTTCGTTTTCGCTCCGGTCCGGTGCTCACGTACCCACGGGAGCGCAGCTCCGGTCCTCGCGAAAGCCTTGCCAGAAACCAGGCTGAGCGGGCGGGCAGCTGACAAATGAGACCAGTGGTCAGCGGGAGGACGGGAGGACTACCGAGAGGCGAGAAACGCATTTTTCGATTCGGATGACCGAATCGAAAAATGTTTCCTCCGCGGTTGAGGAGGGACCGGGCTTGCACCTCGCAGGCGGCAGCGCGAGCCCCAAATTTTTGCCTCCGTCTCGACCTCCCGTCCTCCCGTCCTCCCTGTGAAAAAATCTCGTTCGCTCGAGGTTGCCTGAATCCGCTACAAAAGTTTCTGCCATTCAGGCTGCGACTTTGGCAGCCCCAGATGTGATGAAGCTGCGCAGACCATAGCGCGTGTCGCACGTCGCACGTCGCACGCCGGCTATTCGCGCGTGTAGCGGTGCTTGACGCCCACGGGGAAGTAGTCGGGATGGGCGTGGGGCTGGAGGCGCACTCGCGGGCGACGGCGGTCCGCGGGGGCGTAGTGGTGAAATTCACTGTTGAGACGCTCGAGCTGGCGCTGAATCGAAGCCGCAACGTCGGCGGCCAGAGAGTCCGTGGGCGAAGCGCCCGGCAGTAGCTCGACGGCAATGTCGAGGGTCGGATTTTGGTCAGCGTCCAGCTGGATTTGCATCACGAATTTGCCGCTCAACGCCGCCATCAAGGCGGGTTGTTCGATGCCGACGGCGACGTTCTCGGGGTAGATGTTGGCGCCGTAGAACGAGAGCGCGAAGTTGCTGCGACCAAACACGTACACGAACGGCATTTGCCGCACCGCGACGCCGCGCCGGTTCAAGTCGTCCACGACGTCGTACCCCTGCCCCGCCAGGCGCGACGTCATTTCCTCGAATGCGTGCAGGCCGCCGCGATCGAGGATTTTGTAGCGCACGAGCGGGATGCCCCCGTCGCCGCTGAAGACCAGGTCGCCGGCTTCGTCCTCGAAATAGCGGTGCAACGGATCGTACTGACAGAGCGTGGGTAGCCGCGCTTCGCCGAAGAGCTCGCGCGCCAGCGCCGGGTCATCGGCCAACTTTTGGCGGGCCTTGACGCTGAGCGGCGTTTCATTGCCGAGCACCCCGCCGTCCGCGGTGCCGTAAAGGGAAGCAGTCGCCAGCTCCGGCTCGCGTGCGCCGAGGCGTTCGCACACCACGCTGCGCCACTCTTCGCTGAACACCTCTCCCGCCATCACCAACTTCACCGGCTGCGCGTGCCAGTCGAACCCATCCGCGCGCCCGCTGTCGACTACGTCCTTCAAAAACGGCGGGTAACCACACAGCACGATTTGCTCGAAGCTCGGTGCGAGCGCCCTCAAAACGCGCAAAATTTCGCTCTTTTGGTTGCCGGGCGTCACCAGCGTGATGGGGTAGCCCTTGGCCGCGACGTGGCGCAGGCAAGCCGTCGTGTACATGCCGCCCACCCAGCTGCCGAGCGCAAAGCAGATGACGGCCAAGGTGCGCCGCTCGTGGGCCCGAAACGCATCGCGGAAAACCTGCTCGAAGCGAAACGCCGTGCCGACTTCGTCGCTCACGAAGCGCGGCCAAATCGCCGGCTCCCCCGTCGAGCCCGACGACACCGCCAACATGTCCAGACTCGACAGGTCACCGCCGCGGCACAGCGCCGAAAGCGAGTGGCGTCGATGATACGTCTCTTTGGTGGCTACCGGCACGGTCGCAAAGTCGGCCGGCGCTTTCACGTTGGCGATGTCGAAGCCGGCTTCGCGCAAGAAGTCGGCGTAGGCCGGCACCAGGCGCGCGCTTTCGTGAAATAGCCGCACCGCCGCGTCGGCGGCGGAGCTTTCGCGGTGCCGCTGGAGCTCGTGCTCGAGAGGCGTCCGGTAGAACCGCTCGAGCGCCGACAAGGCGACGCTCGCTTTGTCGGCGCCCGCTTCCGCCACTACTTCAGCGGCTCGACGACGATTTCGACGCGGCGGTTGTTGGCGCGGCCATCCGGCGTCGAATTGTCGGCAATGCTGCGCGAAGAGCCGAGCCCCGACGCGCGGATTTTGTCGCTGGGAATGCCGCGCGACACCAGGTACGTGCGCACCGACTCGGCGCGCTTGAGCGACAAGGTGTCGTTGTCGGACGCCTTGCCCTTCGAGTCGGTGTGGCCTTCGACCAAGATCGATTTGTAGCCCTGATCGACCAGCGCCTTGGCCACCTCGTCCAGCTTGTCGCGCGCGATGGGCAAGAGCTCGTACTTGCCGGTAGCGAACAACACGGCGCCCGACAGCGTGATGACCATGCCGCGCGCTTCTTCTTTGACCTTGGCGATCTCGTTCAAGCTGGCCAGGGCCGCCGCCGCTTTGCGCTCGGCTTCCGCGCGCGCCACTTTTTCGGCGCTGAGCGCCTTCTTTTCGTTCTCGAGCTCGGCCTTGGTCTTTTCGCCGGCCTGGCGCTCTTTGTTCAGCTCCGCCTTGGTCCGATCCAGACCATCGAGCTGAGCGTCCTTGAACATTTTGTCCGCCTTTTCGGCGTCACGCTCGGCCGCGACTTTCCCGGCGGTAGCCTCGGCGATCATCGCCTTGCGCTCGGCGATGTAAGCAAGGTCTGGCGTCGGCGGATCGACGCCTTCGTCTTCGAAGCTCTTTTCGGCCTTGTCGAGCGCCTGCTTGGCGGTGTCCAACTGAGCCGGCGCAAGCTGCGCCGAAAGGCCTTTGGAAGCTCGATCGTAGGCTTTGCGGGCGTCCACCAGCTCTTGCGGCGGCAACGTGGCACCGCACGCCACGACGCCCAGAAGAGCCAACAACGAAAGCGAGGTCATTGCGCGAGACATCTGTTGGTTTCTCCCTTGGCTCACTGGTTCAGCTTCTTCTTCAATTTGCCCAGCTGCTCGTCGGCGTCTTTGGCGTCTTTCATCGCTTTGGACTGCTGGGCGAGCGCCAGCGCCAGGTCGGCGTCCGCTTGCGCGCGATCGACGAGGCGAGCAGCCTCCTCGTTCTTGCCGTCTTCAATCAGCTTTTTGGCTTTGTCGATCTGCTCGTTGGCCAGCTTGAGGTGAAGCTGCGCTTTCGGATCCTCGTTGGCGCCGCCAACTTCCGCTCCTTTCACCGAGGCCTGCGCTGCCGTCAGCGTTTCTTGCGGCACCGCCGCGCCACCGCACGCCGCGAGCGAGACCGTGACTAATCCGACCCAAAGCGTCTGTAAGGCGAGCTTCCGAACCACGATTCCTCCAGGTGAGCAGGGCGGGCATGGGAGCCCGGCAACTGACGGCGAGAACGAGGGGCGAGCTTAGACCAGCATGCGCCCGCGGCGGAAGCCTGGTAGATAGGCAGGGCTCGCAGATGTAGGCGCGAGCGGGAGGAGCTTTGGGATGGCTGACGTAATGAAGCGCAAGGATTTTCTCGTGCTCACGGTGACGTTTACCGCCCTCGGGGTCGCCACTGCCTGCGGTGACGATGACGAGAGCAGCAATGGCGGCGCAGGCGCGGGCACTGGTGGTGGCGGCACTAGCAACGGTGGCACCACTCATGCCGGCTCCGGACAGGGCGGCAACGGCGTTGCCGGAAGCACCGCCGGTAAGAACGCCGGAGGGACGGCCGGCACCGCCAACGGAGGCGCGGCCGGACACGGCGGCACTACGGGTGGTGGTGGTACGAGCGGTGGTGGCACTGCCGGCGGCGCACAGGCCGGACAGGCCGGCGCGGCGGGGGGCGGCGGCGAAAACAGTGCGGGCGCGTCCGGTGAAACCTCGGGCGGAGCGGCAGGCGCTGGCGGCGAGCCTGGCGGAACGGGTGGCGCGGCTGGCGAAGGCGGGGGGGGCGGCACTCCCGCCGCTCTCGAGTGCGCAGGCGCCACCATGACCCAGACCGCCACGACCGGTACCGGCCACACGCACATCACGGTCGCGGGCGAGACGAATCTCACGCTGTTGATCAACAGCTCGAACCCCACCGCGCCGTTTCAGCTGCCGGAGGCCGGCACCGGGCACTCGCACACTATCCAGCTCACGCAGGGCGAGGTCGACACGTTGCGCGCGGGCGGCCAGATCACCAACAAGGTCTCGAGCCTGACCGGCCACACGCATACCTACACCATCTCGTGCGGTTAGCGCTGCAGGCGTAACTTTTCGCGGGCGTGGTACTCACGCGGTGATAGGGTGCACCCGACTGGACGGCGTCGTTTCGGCGCCGTGCAGCCGCAGTGGGGGAGGAAACCGCGAAATCTTGAACCTCCTGCTTGTGGAAGACAACGGCGCCGTCGGTCGCGCCATCGCCAAATCACTGCGAGCCCAAGGTCACACCGTCACGCTGGTACACAGTTACGGCGACGCGCGCACGACCGAAGGCTATTTCGACGTCGGCGTCTTCGACATCACGCTGCCGGACGGAGACGGCATCGCGCTGTGCGAGACGCTGCTGGAAGAACGCCGTATCGGCGGCGCGTTGTTCTGCTCGGGCAGCATCGACGACCTCTTGCTGGAGCGGGCCGAAGAGACGGCGCCCGTCATCTCCAAAGAAGCCAGCTTCTGGGAGCTGTGCGACGCCATCCAAGCCGCCGCGCCGGCGGGCGTCGCTCGCATTGCTTACTCCGCGCCGCGATCTTGAGGCGGCTCAACCGACTTCGAACAACCCGGCCGCGCCCATGCCGCCGCCAATGCACATCGACACGATGCCGTAGCGGCCACCGCTGCGACGCAGCTCGTGCAACAAGCTGGCGGTGAGCTTGGCGCCGGTGCAGCCGAGCGGGTGCCCGAGCGCAATCGCGCCGCCGTTGACGTTGAGGCGGTCGTCGGGAACTCCGAGCTCGCGCGCGCAGTAGACGGCTTGAGCTGCGAAGGCTTCGTTGATCTCGAAACGATCGATGTCTTTGATGCCCAAGCCGGTTTGAGCGAGCAGCTTTTGGATCGCGGGTACGGGCCCGATGCCCATGATGTCGGGATCGACGCCGGCCACCGCGAAGCCGCGCAGCCGCCCCAGGGCTTTGACGCCCAATTCTTGGGCCTTTTTGTCGGACAGCAGCACCGAAGCGGCGGCGCCATCGTTCAACGGCGAGCTGTTGCCGGCCGTGACGCTGCCGCCCTGCTTGAACACCGGGTTCAGCTTGCCCAGCACCTCGGCGGTGGTGCCGGCCCGCGGACACTCGTCGACGCTGAACTCGACTTCGCCCACGCCCTTGGCCTCGAGCACCCGAGCTTTGACCGGAAAGATTTCGTCCGTGAAGCGGCCGGCGGCGATGGCCGCGAGCGCGCGCTCGTGCGATCGCGCCGCGAACGCGTCTTGCTCGGCGCGTGACACGCCGAAGCGGCTGGCGACGCGTTCGGCGGTGTGCCCCATCGAGATGTACGACTCCGGGTAGGTGTCCATCAGCGCGGGGTTGAGGCTCACCTTGTTGCCGCCCATCGGCACCATCGACATCGACTCGACGCCGCCGCCGATCACCACGTCGGCCAGGCCGGCGTGGATTTGCAGCCCCGCGTGCACGATGGCTTGCAGACCACTGGCGCAGAAGCGATTGACGGTCTCACCAGGGACGCTGTTGGGAAACTTGGCAACAAAAACCGCGTTGCGCGCGATGTTCAGGCCCTGCTCGGCCTCCGGCATGGCGCAGCCCAGGACGACGTCCTGCACGTCTTCGGGCTTGAGGCCCGGCACCTTGGCGACGGCCGCCTGCATCGCCCAACCGGCCAAGTCATCCGGCCGCGTGTTGCGCAGCGTGCCCTTCAAGGCGCGCCCCACCGCCGTCCGAACACTGCTTGCGATCACGACATTCAGCGGGAAGGCCATGGCTTAGTTCCTCAACGGCTTGTTGTTCATGAGCATGTGACCGATGCGGTCGAGCGACTTTTGCTCGCCGCACAGAGACAGAAAGGCTTCGCACTCCAGGTCCAGGTAGTGCTGGTCACCGACTTCGGTGCCCGCCGCCACGTAGCCGCCGCACAAGATGTGCGCCAGCTTGTTCGCGATCAGGGCGTCGTGATCGGTGGCGAAGCCGCCTTCGACCATGGCCCAGATGCGCGCGCCGATGGTGCGCGCCGCGTCGTACCCGGCCGCGCTGTGCACGCCTGCGCGCGGCGCGCGGTAGCCGGCTCGCGCCAAGCCCAAGGCTCGCCATTTGGCGGCGTACAACAGCTCGGCGCGGTTCAGGCTGATGCCGTCGGTCGGACGCAGGTAGCGGAGCTTTTTGGCTTCATCGGCGCTGGTCGCCACCTTGGCGGTCGCGATGTTGAGCGACGCCTCGCCGATGAACGGCAATAGATCGACCCCCTTCACCTTGGCGGCTTCGTCGGTAAAGCGCTCCACCATGCGCAAGCAGCCGCCACCGGCTGGGATCAAGCCTACGCCGACCTCCACCAAGCCCATGTACGTCTCGGCGTGCGCCTGACAGGCGTCGGCCGCCATCGCCACCTCGGCCGCGCCACCCAGCGTGTACTGGAACGGCGCCGCCACCACCGGCACGTTGGCGTAGCGCAGCTTTTGCAGCGCCGCCTGCAAGCCACGAATGATCTTTTCGACCTGGTCCCAAGCCTTTTGTTGGGCCGCCATCATGATCAGCATCAGGTTGGCACCGGCGCCGAAATGCTCGCCGTCGTTGCCGATCACGATGGCTTCGAAGCCCTTCTCGGCCACCTCGACGGCTTCGCTCATCATGCCGATGACGTCCGGGTCGAGCGTGTTCATCTTGGTGTGCACCTCGATGCCCAGCGCCCCGTCGCCCAAGTCGACCAGGGCTGCGCCGAAGTTCTCTTTGACGACCTTGCCGCTTTCCTTGAGCGCGGCGATGCGAATCTCTTTGGGGCCGAACGGAACCGGCTTCTGAGCGCGCGTCTGATAGTCGAAGAAGCGCGGCTCTTTGGCGCCACCGGCATAGAAGCGGCCGCCCGACTTGGCGAGCTCCGTGACCCAAGCCGGCAACGAAATGCCGTCTTTCTCCATGCGCGCCACCGATTCGGCGACGCCTATGGCGTCCCAAGCCTCGAACGGACCCAGGTCCCAGTTGAAGCCCCAGCGCATGGCCCGATCGACGTTCACGACGTCGTCGGCGATTTCTCCCAGGCGGCGCGCCGAATACGCGAGCGTGCGTGACAGCACCTTCCAAGCGAAGCGCCCCGCCACGTCGTCGGCGTTGACCAGCAGCTTGAGGCGCTTGCCCGGATCTTCTTCGTTTTTGACCGCGCCCAACGAGTCGAAGCGCACCTTCTCTTGCGGCCGGTATTCGAGCGTCTTCAAGTCGATGACGTGGATGTCCTTGCCGACCTTCTTGTAGAAGCCGCCACCCGTCTTGCGCCCGAGGTTGCCCTTGGCGGCCAGCTGCTGAACCACGTCGGGCATGGCGAAAACGGCGCGTTCTTCGTCGCTGGTTAGCGACGTTTCGCAGTTTTTGGCGACGTGCATCAACGTATCCAGCCCCACCAGATCCGCGGTGTCGAAGGCGGCGCTCTTGGGTCTGCCCATCGGGCGCCCCACGATTTTGTCGACCTGTTCGACGGTGAGCCCGTCCTCCAGCATCGAGCGCATGGTCAGCATCAGCGAATAGACGCCGATGCGGTTGGCCACGAAATTGGCGGTGTCTTTGGCGTAGACGACGCCCTTGCCGAGCCACTCGCCGAAGCGCGCCATGCGCTCCACCAGCTCCGGGCGAGTCTCCGGCCCCGGCGCGATCTCGAGCAGGCGCATGTATCGGACGGGGTTGAAGAAGTGCAGCACCAAGAACTGCGGCCGCAGCTGAGGCGGCAAGACCGCGCTCATCTTGGCGATCGACAGGCCGCTGGTGTTGGACGCCAAGATGGCGTTCGGGGCCAAAACGGGCGCAATCTTTTCGAACAGCTTCTGCTTGATGCCCAGATCTTCGATGATGGCTTCGATCACCAGATCGCATTCACGCAGGCGGTCGAGGTGGTCCTCGAGGTTGCCGGTTTGGACCAAGCGGGCGGCGTCGGGGTCGTAGAAGGCGGCCGGCTTGGCTTTCAGGGCTTTCTCGAGCCCGCCGTCGGCGAAGCGATTGCGGGCCTTCGGCTGAGCCTTCTCTTTGTCGGTCAGGTTGGGGGGAACGATGTCCAAGAGGTGCGTCTTCACGCCCGCCCCCGCCAGGTGCGCCGCGATGGCGCTGCCCATGACACCCGCTCCGATCACGGCCGCCGTACGAATGGACTCGGTCATCGTCTCAGGAGCATGCAGCTCCCAATCGTCAACGTCCAGACTGTTTCATGTGGGCAAATGACCGCAAAAACCGTTGGCCAAGCAGTCGGCTCGGCGGCGGCGCTAGAGTTGGACGCTCACGGGCTTGGCAGAGACACCCCCCACCTTTCGCGCCCTGTACGAGGGCCATTTCGACTTCGTGTGGCGCTTTGCCGCCAACCGCGGCGTGCCGCCAGCGGCGCTCGACGAGGTGGTGGTGGAGGTGTTCGGCTACGTCTATCAACAGCAAGCAAGCCTAGAGGGGCGGCTGGCGTTGAGGACCTGGATCGCTGGGGTCACCCGCAGCATCGTGCGTAGCTACCTGCGGAGCCACGGCTTTCAGTCGCCACCACCGCTCGCCATCGAGGCGATCTACGCCGCCGAGGACCTGAACGCCCCCGAGCTGTTGGAAAAGAAGAGCGCCGGCGAGCTGCTCGATCTCATCTTGGACAAGATGAGCGCCGCCCAGCGGGAGGCCTTCGTTTTGTGCGACATCGAAGGCCTGCCCACTGTAGAAACCGCCCAGGCCCTGGGCGTCACCGAGACGACGCTGAGCGCCCGCCTGCACCAAGCCCGGCAGGTGTTCAACGCCGTCCCC
>JBEQSW010000519.1:0-6930 GCA_040348565.1 Myxococcales bacterium
TGGCGTCAGGTCAAAGACGGCCCGGCGTTCGATCGCGTGCTCGACATGATCAAAGGCGTGAAGGCCGAAGGCCTCGAAGCGTGCGTCACGCTCGGGATGCTGAGCAGCGAGCAAGCGGCCAAGCTGAAAGAGGCGGGGCTGGACGCGTACAACCACAACTTGGATACGTCGCCCGGCTTCTACAAGTCGATCATCTCCACCCGCACCTACAAAGATCGCCTGAGCACTCTGTCGAACGTGCGCAACGCGGGCATTACCGTGTGCACCGGCGGCATCATCGGCATGGGCGAGGGCATCGACGACCGTTGCGCCATGCTGCTCGAGATCGCCAAGCTGGATCCGCAGCCGGAGAGCGTGCCCGTGAACGCGCTGGTGCGCGTCGAAGGCACGCCGCTCGAAGCCTTGCCGCCCATCGATCCGCTGGAGCTGGTGCGCATGATCGCGGTCGCGCGCATCTTGCTGCCGCGCTCCAAGGTCCGGCTCAGCGCCGGCCGTAGCGAGCTCCCGCGCGAGGCCCAGCTGATGTGCCTGTACGCGGGCGCCAACAGCATTTTCTACGGCGACAAGCTGCTGACCACGCCCAATCCTGGCACCAACGAGGACCTGGATTTGCTCAAGGTCGCCGGTTTGAAGGGCGAGATCTCCTCCGCAGCAGCGTCGAGCTGAGGCCGAGCAGGCCGAACAGCGCGCTCACGAACGCGCCCGGTGTGCCGGGGGCCAGCGCGCAACCATTTTCAGGCACAGCGCACTCGCCCGAGAAGCCGTGGCGCGGGTCACAGTTGCTGCTGTTGGTCTCGCGCCCGGGGGGCAGCGCCGTACAGATTCCGTCGATGTCGTCCTGCTCGATGCTGGACATGTCGGTTTGCCCGGGCCTGTAGCTCGCCCCCATGGTGGAGCCTTGCGCGTTGGAGTGCGACAGGCCCAAGAAGTGCCCAATTTCGTGGGTGATGACCGACGCAAAATCGATGTCGGTCTCGCCGATGTCACCGATGGACATCGGTGACTGGTGGGTGTTGACCTCGACGTCGGCGTCGTAGATTTCCCCGTTGTCGGCGTTGAAGATGAGCGTCGTCAGGGCCAAGGTGTCGATGGCGTTGGCGTACGGCCAGTCCTCGTCGCGGAACATCACGATGTTCGCGTTGGGGGCGTCTTGGTTGTATTCGGCCTTGCGGCACTCGACCGGACCGTAGTCGCTGATGGTGATGGCGGGGCCGTTCCCGTCACCGCAGTCGGCGTTCAGCCACTGCCGGAACGCGTCGACGATCACGCCGTGGGCTTCGTCGTAGGTGACGCCGCGCAGCGGCGACCCCGAACGCTGCAAGTCGAACGACACGCAGCTGGATGCCCAATGCAACAACGGTCCCGTCTGCAGACAGCCGTTCTCGTCGTACTCGCAATTCTGCTTCGCGTCGTTGCAGCCATGGGTCAGGCAAAAGGCAGCGGCCGGTGCGCTGTACAGCAGCCCCAGAGCCAAGACGAGAGCGCTCGCGAGGCCGGTTGCGCGCTTCACTTGCGCACCGACTGGCGCACGAGCGCGCGGGCTTCCGAAACTTGCAGACCCGTAAGGCGTTTGACCGCCGAGCCGTCTTCTTGGAGAAGCTCCTGAGCCGCGGGGCTTCGACGCAGGCGTTCGGTGCCGGCGGTGTCGCGCAAGAGCGGGTAGTGGCCCTGGGCCATGGCGGTGACGCCCAGCGCGCCACGCGCCGGCATCACGAACAACACGCCGCGGGCGCCGAGCGTCAGCATGGCCTCGCCGTGCACCAGCTCTCCCAAGTCACCGACGCGTCCACCCAGCGTGCGCACCATGACTTCGTCGGCTTTCGGATCTGCGCCAGCGAGCAGCTCGAGCGCGCGGACGCGCGTGTACGTCACGATGTGCTTGCGCCCGCCCAGCTCTTCCCAAACCGACTCGGCGTCGAGCGGCTCGCCCACCACCACGTGCTGACTGCGTCCGACCAGCTCCTCTATCGGCACCGCGCGGGCGAGCGACGCCCGTGCCGGTCGAGCCAGGACCACGCCCAGCGCCCCGACTGCCGCAACCCTCACGAACCCTCGTCGATCCATTGCCCGAACAGCCTAGCATTTGGGTGCGAACGCGCTTTTCGACCCCAGATTTGCGACCCTGCCAGGGAGAGCGCTATAACTTCGGGCGGTTCGGCTCGCCGTTCGGCTGCTGAGACCGCCCAGCCTCAGCATGAGCTCAACCGTTTCCGCCTCTGTTTCGGGGCCCACCCTCGAGCGCGCTTCGCCCGGCTTGCTCGACGAGATCAAAGTCTACATCCACCGGCACCGTGGTGCGGTGGAGGAGATGGTGCGTGGCGGCAAAGTCGAATCCGGCTTGCCCGCTTCCGAGCGCTACAGCCGAGCCGTCGACGGGCTGCTGTGCTCGCTGTTCAAGGCACTGGAAGGAAAGCTGCACAAGGACGTCAGCTTTGCCCAGCTGGGCCTGGCCGCCGTCGGCAGCTACGGGCGTGGTGCACTTTCTTTGCATAGTGATCTGGACGTGCGGCTGCTGACGCCTGCGCGACCGGACAAGGTGCGCAACGTGGCCGAGGCGCTGCTGTACCCGCTGTGGGACGCCGGCCTGATGATCGGGCACCAAGTGGTCGGGGCGCCGGAGCTGATCGAGCTCGCCCGCACCGATTTGCCCACCGCGACCACCTTGCTCGATTGGCGCGTGGTCGCGGGCGACAAGACCGGCACCGAAAAGCTGCTGAATCGCGCGTTCGAAGGCCTGTTCGGCGCCAGCAACATCCAGCGCTTCCTCGACCGGATGGAGCAGCGCGCAGCCGAACGCTCCGAACGCTTCGGCGGCTCCGTCTACCTGCTGGAGCCGGACGTGAAGAACGGCATCGGCGGCCTGCGCGATCTGGACATCGCGCATTGGGCGGCCCGCGCCCGTTGGCGCGTCAATCATCTATCGGAGCTGGTGCGGCTGGGCGTGCTGTTGCCGCGAGAGTGGCAGCAGATCGAGAACGCCGCGGCGTTGGCTTGGCGCGTGCGCAACCTGCTGCACTTGTACGCGGGGCGTCGCTCCGATCGCTTGAGCTTCGACCGACAAGAAGCGGTGGCGGAATTGCTCGGTTACGGCAGCGGCGGCCCCGGCGTCGAAGCCTTCATGAGCGAGTACTATCGCAACGCGCGCAACATGGTGCAGGCGCGCGAGATGCTGCTGTCGCGCGCGGCACCGCCGCCCAAGCGCCGTCCGCGCGAAGAGTCGCTGGGGCGCGGCCTCAAGCTGACCAATCGCCAGGTTTCGCTCGAAGATCCGGCCCAGCTGGAGACCGAGCCGGTGCTGGCGCTGCGCATCTACGACGAGGCCGTGAAGCGCGACTTGCCGGTGTACGGCTTTGCCCGTGACGCCATCGCGCGCGTCGCCGGCTCGCCCACCTTCTGCGAAGAGCTGCGCAAGAGCGAAGAGGCGGCGCGGCTGTTCGTGCGGCTCGTCACCACCGCTCAGCGTACCCAGCTGCGCGACGGCTCCGTGCTCAAAGAGCTGCACGACGTCGGCCTGCTCTTGGCCATGATTCCGGGGTTTGCGCCGGTCGTCGGGCGCGTGCACCACGACGTGTATCACGTGTACACCGTCGACGTGCACTCGGTGGCGGCGGTCGATCGGCTCCGCGCGTTAGTGCGCGGTGAGCTGGCGGCGGAGCATCCTTTGGCGTCGCGTTTGGCGGCCGAGCTCACCCGGCCGGTAGTGCTGTTCTTCGCCGCGCTCTTGCACGACATCGGCAAAGACATCGGTGGCAAGAACCACGACCAGCGTGGACAAGACCTGTCGAAGCCCATCCTCGAGCGGCTGGGTGTCTCGGAGTCGGACGCGCGCGAGGTGGGCCAGCTGATCTTGACCCACTTGAAGATGTATCACGTGGCCACGCGCCGCGACATCGACGACCCCAAGACCATCGAGCTGTTCGCCCAGGATTTGCACGGTCCCGAAGGGCTGCGTGAGCTTTACTTGCTCACCATCTGCGACGTCTCCACCACGAGCCCGACGGCGCTGACCAGCTGGAAAGCGCGCGTGCTCGAGGAGCTGTACGTGCACTCGTTCCGCTTCTTCAGCGCTGGAACGGTGCAGCGCGGCACCGAGCGCCTGGAGCAAATTCGGAACGAAGTGCGCGCGCTGTGCCCCGAGCGCGGCGAGCGTGAGTTCCTGGATCACTTCCTGGCTGCGATGCCGGAGCGCTACATTTACTCCAACGATCCGCCGGACATCGTGCGCCACTCGCGCTTCGCGCGCCAAGCGCAGATGAAGCAGGTCAACGTCACCGTCATGACGACCAACGACCCGTACGTCGAAATCGGCTTCGTCGCCGACGATCGCCCGGGCTTGCTGGCCATGATCACGGCGACGCTGACGGCGGCGCGTTGCAAGGTGATCAGCGCGCAGGTGTATTCGTGGACGGATCAGTTCGGGCGCATGCGCGCGCTCGACTTGTTTTGGGTTCGCTCGGGCGAGAGCGCCGAGGGCGTGACGTCGGCCTTGCCCAAGCTCGATCGCGATTTTTCACGTTTGCTGGGGATGGAGCTTTCGCCCGGGGAGCTGGTGACAGGCGGCGCGTCGCGCTCACGCTGGTCCGATCGCCCGACGCCGAAGGTGCCGACGGAGGTCAACATCGACAACCGCTGCGCCACCGGCCACTCGGTGATCGAGGTCACGACCAAGGACCAGCTCGGCCTGTTGTTTTGGCTGGCCAACACGCTCGTCCACCTCGATCTGCAGATCTCGCTCGCCAAGATCAACACCGAGGGCACGCAGGTGGCTGACGTTTTTTACGTCACCGACACGTCGGGAGCCAAGATCAGCCAGCCCGAGCGCATCGAAGAGGTGAAGAACCGCATCCTCTCGACCATCGCTCACCTGGAAAAGGGTTCCTGAAACCGCGGGGTTTCGGCCCCTAAAATCCGATTCCTGCCGCTCGAAGCTCCGTGCTTTGATAGGACGCCTATGAACATGGCTCGCAACACGCCTCGCGTTGGCCTCGTGGCTTCGTCCCTGGTTTGCCTCGTGCTCGCTGCTTGCGGAGGCCCGCCGGCGAGCGCGACGCCGGACAATCCGCCCCCGCTGGACGACACGCCCGCTGCTTCGAAGCCGAAGCAAGACGCGGTCGTGGCGCCTTCGAGCGAGCTGGTCAAGCAGGGCATGGACGCGATCCAGAAGCAGGACTTTGCCGGCGCCAAGAAGGTGCTGGCCGACGCTGTCGCCAAGGATCCGAAGGATCCGCAAGCCGCCTTTTACTACGGCGTGGCCATGGACGGTTTGGGCGACACGCCCGGCGCCGTCGCTCAGTACAAGAAGGCGCTCGAGCTCGACCCGAAGCTGGTCGAAGCTGCCGTCAACCTGTCGGGCGCGCAGTACGAGCAAAAGGACGCCGCCGGAGCGTTGGCCACGGCCGAGCAAGGCTTGAAGACCAACCCCAAGTCTCCCGAGCTGCTCGTCAATCGCGCGCTGGCGTTGGAAGCGTTGGGCAAGAAGGACGAGGCCATGGCCGCCTACGGCGCCGCCACCAAAGCCAAGCCCGACGACGCCCAGTTGCGCATCACTTATGCCGAATATTTGGCGGCGGCCGGCAAGCGCGACGAAGCCTTGACGGAGCTGCGCGCCGTGCAAAACGTCGAAGACCCGACGCTGTTGGCGGCGTTGGGCGTGCGCTTCGGTCGGCTCAAAGCCTTTCCGGACTGCGTGGCGGCGCTCGACCGAGCCATCAAGCTGAAGGACAGCGCGGATCTGCACACGCGCCGCGGGGTGTGCCGGCACGACTTCGGTGACGACGCCGGTGCCCAAGCCGACTACGACGCCGCGCTCAAGCTCGACGCCAATTTCGCGCCCGCCTACTACTACCTGGGCCGGCACCTCGAGAAGAAGGACAAGAAGAAGGCGCTCGAGGCGCTCGACAAGGCGCAGAAGCTCGACCCGACGGGGCCAATTGGCAAACAAGCCAAAGAGGCCGCCGAGGATCTGAAGAAGAAGAAGTGAGCGCGAAGCGGGGGGTACCGGGGTGGGTGTGGCTGCTGGCGGCGGCGCCGGTCGCGTTCATCGGTTTGGGCATGGTGGTGGCTTTGGTCAGCTACGGCGTGCGCAGGTACATCGCCGACGCCAAACAGGCCGAAGCCTTGGCGGCGGCTTCGGCCGCGCCTCGCTCGGCCAGCCCGAGCCTGCACCCCGATTTGACCGGCGAAGTCGCGGATCTGAGCAGTGTGATGGGGCGCGCCCGCAAGCTGGCCAATGGCTGGCAACCCGAAGCGTCTCTGCTCGGCATCGAGGCCACGCTGCGCGACGGCAAGCTTCGAACGTCCGAAGGCGGTCGCGCCACGCTCACGTTCGGACCGTCGCCGTTCGCGGCCGCGCCCACCACGGGCGGCCTGTTCGTGGTCGTCTACGACGAGGGCGGGTTACGTGGCGCTCCCGCTACCGGTTCACCCAGCAAGGCCTTGCCCGAACCCATGTGCGCCCCCGAACGGGTGCTCTCGCGCATCACGGACCTGGGCGACGGCCCGTTGCTGCTGCGATACGCGCTGGACGCGAGCCAGCGCCCGATGTGGCTGGTGAGCCCGACCGGGGCGCCCGAGCGCCAACGCCTGTTCGATCCGCAAGACTGCCAGCTGCATGGAATTGTCGCGGGGCGGAACCAGCACTAGAAACGAGTCCATGGCTGCGCGACCGAGACCGAAACGCAGCGCCGGCATTCTGGTGTATCGGCCGACATCCGGCGGTTTGGACGTCTTGCTCGTTCACCCCGGCGGCCCGTTTTGGGCAAAAAAGGACGACGGCGCCTGGTTCATCCCCAAGGGTGAAATCAACCCCGAAGAAGCACCGCTGGCCGCCGCCTATCGTGAATTCGCGGAAGAGCTCGGCTTTGCCGCGCCCGGTGGCGAGCCGCTCGAGCTTGGCACGGTGAAGAACAAGGGCGGCAAGACCATTCACGC
>JBEQSW010000544.1:0-58295 GCA_040348565.1 Myxococcales bacterium
ACGTCGTCAGCTGCCGCTCGCCGGCAGGTGGACCGTAAAAGTGGTGCCGCGACCCAACTCGCTCGTTACGCCGAGAGTGCCCCCGTGCTGCCTGACAATGCCAAATGCCGTAGAGAGCCCAAGGCCCGTACCCTTGCCTGGCTCCTTGGTGGTGAAGAACGGCTCGAAGACGTGTGACAGGGTCTCGGGGGAGATGCCGCTGCCCGTATCAGACACGCGCAGGCGGACCTGGCGCACCAGCTGCGCGGCCCGGTCTTGGATCTCCGACGTCTCGATGACGATCTGTCCGCCGCGAGGCATTGCGTCTCGTGCGTTGACGACGAGGTTCAGTAGAACTTGGTCGAGCATGCTGGCGTCCGCGTGCACTAGCAGCGGTTGCGGATGCAGCCGAAGGCTCAGCACGATGTCGGCGCTGAGTAAGCGTTTGAGCAGGGTCACGAGTCCGATCACGCGTTCGTTGATATCCAGTTGCTGTGGCTGCAGCATCTGACGACGACTGAAAGTAAGCAATTGTCGCGTCAGGCCTGCCGCGCGGTCTGTGGCCAAAGCGATGTGTTCGAGCGCCTCGGTCGACTGTTCGGAAGATACGTCGGGGGCTCGAAGCAAGGCGATGTCTCCTTGGATCGCCGTGAGGAGGTTGTTGAAGTCATGGGCTATGCCGCCAGCAAGTTGACCGATCGCGTCCATCTTTTGCGACTGGCGAAGCTGCTCCTCGAGCTGCTTGCGTGCCGTGATGTCGACGAGCGAGACGTAGACCCGCGAGAGGGTTGATTCCGCGCCTGGCGCCACGACGACCTTGAGCAGGACGTGATTCTTCTGACCGCTGAAGCTTTGGTCGACCGCCTCGCTCTCGAAAAGGGTGTCGCCGTTCGCCAAAGCGACTAACTCGTCGGTAAGTACGGCGAAAGATTCGGGGGCGAGGATAAGCTCGAGTCCTTCGATCAATTCCGTCTTCGTAGCCGCCTGGTAGTGCTGAAGCGCCGCTTGGTTGACGTCGAGCACCTTGACCTTCGATAGGCAGAACGTCACGTCATTGGGGTGCTGCGCGAAGTGAGCTTTGAAATCCTTCACACCCGATGCCCGGAGCTCATCGAACCATTGCTTCACCTCTGAGAGATCCTCCTCCCAAAGGCAATTGGGCGAGTGCTCGAACAGGCTCTGGAACCGTGCCTCGGTAGCACGCATTGCGGCGACCTCGCGTTTGCGCTCGGAGATGTCGATAACCATCGCAAGCGATCCAAGATACGAACCGTCGGCGTCGTGAATGGAGGTGGTGACCAAGAGCGCCCACAACTCCGAGCCGTCCCTGCGTTGGAATTTGAACTCGTGCTTGTCCGCTATCCCCTGCTGGCGACGCCCGAGGTGCGACCTTGCGCTGGCGCGGGCGCCGTCATCCATGAACTCGTAGAGCACGCGCCCTTGCATCTCCTCGACGGTGTAGCCCAGCATGAGGGCCATCTTTGGACTTACAAAGGATGTCCTCGCGTGGGCGTCGAGCATCCAGATACCCTCTTCCGCCGTTTCGACCGTCTGCCGGTAGCACGGCTCGCTTGTGGGCACGGTTTTCATTCGGGGCCGGAGGGTGCGGGTGTCCAACCTCACAACTTACCCGGGATCAAACGCGAGCCGCGCTTCATTTTTTTGCACCATCGGTCGAATTGCGTCGAAAAGTTTCGCCGCGTAGCCGCCATCTCCAAGGTCGGAACCATCTCGATCGAGCAGAAGGAGCGCGAGCCAGTGGCAGGATCTTTCTCGAGACATTGGAAGCTGGTGGCCCTGCTGGCCGCGGCGGGTTGCTCGTCACCGGATTCGCCCGCCGGCGAACCGCAGGACCAGACGCCCGCTGGCGGGGTGGGCCCGACCGCAGGAACTTCGGCTAGCGCGGGCAGCCCGGCCGTGGCGGGCTCGAACACGCTCGGAGGCGCGGGCGGTCAGGCGAATACCAGCGGCACAACGAGCGGCGGTTCCATGGTGGCTGGCGGAGCCGCGAGCACGAGCGGCAGTAGCGCCGGCGGAACGGCTGGGACCGGCGGGACCTCAAGCACCATCGACCCTGGAGACGCCGGCGACGGACAGATCGATGTCGGGCCGAACTACATGGCATCGCCCGACTTGAAGTTGAAGGCGGGAGCGCCGGCGGGTTTTACCGCAAGTTTCACGCTGACCTCCGCGATGAGCACCATCTTCACGGGCTCGGACTTCAATCCGCCACTGACGTTCTCGCGTCAAATCAAGGTCTGGGTTCCCGCGCAATACAAGGACGGCAGCGAGTCGCCCTTCATGGTCTCTTCCGACGGGTTTTACGGCGGACTGCAAACGGTAGTCCAGAACCTAGCCGACGATCCTAACCCCGATCACCACGTGCCGCCGCTCGTGATCATCGGCATTGAAAACGGTCCCGACGTTCACCCCGATAGTGAACGGAGCCTCGAGTACGACACCGTTTCCGATCGCTACTGGCGCTTCGTCACGAAAGAGGTCATTCCGGCCGTGCTCGCAAATGGGCCGCTCAAAGCCAAGTTCCCGAACTTCAAGCTCACGAGCGATCCGAACGGTCGCGGCGGCTATGGCTGCAGCTCCGGCGGCCCGGCGGTGATGGGTCTGGGTTGGTTCGGAGACTTCAATCGCATCTTCGCGTTCTCAGGTACGTTCGTCGCGCTGCAAAAGACCCCGGAGCACCCTGCGGGCGCGTGGGAATACCCGCAGCTCATCACTGCCGCACCGTTGCGGCCCGACCTTCGAGTGTTCCTGGAGGTCGGAGAAAACGACAACGGTTCGACCACGCCCGAGTCGGGTCAACGAAATTGGGTGATTGCCAACAAGAACATGGCCGCCGCGCTCAAGGCTAAGGGCAATCACTACCGCTTCATCTACGCAAAAGGTGCCGGCCACTGCGACAACAACGCACGCAATCAAGTCATGCCGGAGGGTCTGATCTGGCTCTGGCGCGGCTACCAACCACCCCAATGACCGCGCGTGACCTTTTACTACGGGCAAGCTGCCATTTCACGTCCGATGGGAGCGGCGAAAGGGATCCTATGCTGGAGCGGAAATCGTATGAGCGGCGTTCTTGGGCGCTAGGTTCCCTGCTCGTGATGGGGGCTACCGCGTGTAACGGCTATCTGGGGACGACTGACGGTCGACCGGCTTCTTCAGGTGACCTCGGCGCGGTCAGTCCGGGTGGCTCAACGCCGGGCTCGAGCGAGGCGACGAACCCGACTGAGTCGGGACCGCGGGACCCGGGTCGCGTGACCATCAGGCGGCTGAACCGGGTCGAATACGACAATACTGTGCGTGACTTGCTCGGCACGACGCAAACGCTCGGGCAGTCGACGTTTCTCAACGACGCTCCGCAGCTGGGTTTCGACAACGACGCCGACCTTCAAACGCTGTCGCCTATCCAGTTCACGCGCTACGAACAGGCTGCTGAATCACTCGCTGCGGAGGTCATGACCAATGCCGCACAGCGTGCCCAAATCGTCACCTGTGATCTGCAATCCGGCCCTGCCTGCGTCGCTAAGGTCATAGCCAGCGTGGGCAAGCGCGCTTTCCGTCGCCCCCTGACGAGCGATGAAGTTGCGGCCTATCAAAACCTGATGAAGGCGACGGCACAAGCGGGTGCGTCGACCGACGAGCAGTTCCAGACGGCGCTGGAAGCGATCTTGGTCTCGCCCCACTTCTTGTTCCGCCCGGAGCTCGACCCTGATCCGGCGAGCACGATGCCCCATGTGCTCGCTCCGTACGAGGCGGCTTCTCGACTCTCGTACGCCGTGTATCGCAGCATGCCGGATCAGGAGTTGTTTGACGCGGCCGAGGCCGGCAAGCTTGCGGAGCCGACGGAGCTACGTGCCCAGCTTGAGCGCATGCTAGCGAGCCCCAAAAATGCGTTCGGAACGACATTCCCCGCGCAGTGGCTGGGCACGAGCGGCATCCCGACGGAGAGCTTCGACGCTGATCTCTTTCCCAAGTTCAATCCTTCGCTGGCCGCGTCGATGGCGGCTGAGGTCACGAGTTTCTTTGGGGAGTTGCTCCAAAAGAACGGCCCAGTCAGCGACCTGTTGACCGCGAAGTATTCGTACATCGACGCCGGTCTGGCGGGGCTCTATGGCATTCCGGCGCCGGCGGGCAGCGGCCTAGTTCGCACGACGCTGAACACCAGCGAGCGCGGCGGGCTGCTCACGATGGCTGGCGTACTCTCGGTCACTTCATATCCGACCCGCACATCGCTGGTCCGCCGCGGTGCCTTCGTCCTCAGCCAACTATTGTGTGCGCCACCACCTGCGCCGCCGCCGGACATCCCGGCGTTTCCCGAAGGCGAGATCGCCGCTACGACGCAGCGGGGGATCCTCGCCCAACACCGCGCCATCAAAGCGTGCGCGGCTTGCCACGACAGCATGGACAATATCGGCGCAGCGATGGAGAACTACGACGCGGTGGGGGCTTACCGAACCCAGGACGCCGGACAGACGATCGACGCAAGCGGTAGCTTCATCGGCGCGATCGCGCAGCCGAGTGGCGGCGTGGGGCCAGCCTTCAACGGCGCGCTCGCGCTTGCGGCAGTCGTTGCGGCGGACCCTAGGTTCGCGCCCTGCATTGCCCAGAACGTGCTGAGCTACGCGCTCGGCCGTTCGCTACGCCCGGAAGATCAACCATACCTGGAGGACATTGCCAAGCCGTCCTCCGGCAGCCCGCTCGGAGTGCGTGACATCCTGCTGAACGTCATTGCCAGTGACACTTTTCGCATGCGTCACGGAGACCCAACGCCGGCTCCAGGAGGAATGCTATGAGCATCTCGCGTATTCGTGACGCAAACGTCGGCTTCGATGCGCAAGCCCTGGCCGCTGCTCGGCGCAACCCGAACCGACCCCAAATGCAGCGCCGGACAATCCTACGTGCCGCGGCAGCCTGCATCGCGCTCCCGACTTTAGAATCGCTGCTGAGCCCTGCGGAGGCCCGTGCCGTCGGCGCGCAGCCGTTGCGCTGGGTTTCGTGGTTCTTGCCTTGCGGCGTCTGGGGGCCGAGCTGGTTCCCGACCACGACGGGGGTCGACTACGAGCTGAGCCCGACCTTGGCACCGCTGGCACCGTTCAAGAGCAAAGTGCTGGTGTTCGCCGGGCTCCAGAATACCCCAGCGGTCAACCCGCAGGGTTCCCACGGCTGCGGACCGCCGGGCATGACCACCTGCCGCCAGGGACAAAAGCCGGCGATCAACGTCGGTATCTCGGTTGATCAGGTTTACGCGCAGGCGCTCGGTACCGCCACCCGTATCCCTTCGATGCAACTCAGCGTGGTCGACACGACGTTCTCCGACGTTCAGTACCCTGCCGTTTACAACGGCACCACGGCCTGGGCCAGCGCGACCCAGCCGCTGCCGCCCGTGATTAGCCCAGGCCAGGTCTTCGATCAGCTGTTCGCTGGCCACGCTGCCGCGTCGACCGACGTTGCTGCGCAGGCGGCGTTGGCCAAGCGCCGCGCGCTGCACAAGAGCGTGCTGGACGAAGTGACCTCGGAGGCGAACGCGCTGATGCAGCGCCTGGGCACGACTGACCGAGCCAAGCTGGACGAGTACCTCACGAGCGTGAGAGCCGCCGAGGTGGCGATCACGCAGTCTGGCATGACGCCCTCGTGCGACGCAGGCACCAGCGCGAGGCCTACGGACAAGATTGCTGACGTGCCGACGCACACGAAAGCACTGATTGATTTGATGGTGCTGGCGTTTCAGTGCGATGCAACGCGGGTCATCAACTTTCAGCAAGCCAACGGCGGACACTCCTCGTACTCGAGCTTCCCGTGGATCAACCTCAACGTCGACCATCACGGGATTTCGCACCACAATGGCGACGCCAACAAGGGCGCGCAGCTTGCTAAGATCGATTTATGGGAAATGACCAATTTTGCGTACTTCTTGCAAAAGATGGACGCGGTCGCCGAGGGCAACGGCACCATGCTCGACAACAGCCTGGTCTTCTTGTCCAACGAGCTTTCTGACGGAAACGCCCACAATCAAGGCGCCACGAAGTACACGAATTTCACCGGTCCCACGGGCAAGCACCTTCGTGCTTGCCGGCAGCGCGGGTGGAAAGCTCAATACGGGTCGGCACGCCATCTACAACGACGCATCGCAAGCGGATCTCTTCATCGCCCTGCTCAACATGCTCGACGTGCCCGTGACCACTTTCGGCGCGGCGGGCACTGCCCCGCTCACCGGGCTCACCTGAGAGCCACGCCTGCGAGCATGAACGGGTTTCAGAGCAGCGCATCGGTTACGAGCGCTATGCCGCTGGCAGTGCCGGTAATCTGCGGATCGACGACTGCGCCATCGGGGCGATGTGGCTCGGCTGCAAGTAGCGGCGATGCGGCCTCGTTCTGAGCTGTTTAGACTGCAGTACGGTGATTTCATTCGAAATCGCCACGGAGCACCCAGGAGACCCGTGTGAAACCCGCGAAACTGCCGTCGAAGGAGCTTGGCCAACACTCCCTACTATTCTGCACGTTTACCGGTTTGGGCCTCATCGCCACGACCAATGTGTTCGGGGCAGAGTACTCGTGTCGCCGAGCGGCAGCGACACGAATGCTGGGAGCCAGGCGGCGCCATTTGCTACGCTGCAGAAGGCCACCAACAGTGCTTCGGCCGGCGATACGATCTGGGTGCGTGGGGGAACCTACCACTGCACGAGTCAAATCACGCTTTCGAAGAGCGGAACATCGGACACCAACCGAACTCTACGTCGAGTCCCCGTGGACCCGAGCACCCTCGTCAGGACCAAATGACGTGAGGCAGGCCGGGGATTTAGGGCACGCGAGTAGTGCGCAATTCAGACTCTTCGCTTCACTTGACGGTCATCGCTGTCGGGAGAATCGCTGCCCGGACTCCAAATGAGGGATACTCGCACTATGTCGCGCGCTTCTGGCATCGGCACGCACCGCTGGCTGATCTGCGGGCTGCTCTTCTTCGCCACCACGATCAACTACATCGATCGCCAGATTCTGTCTTTGTTGAAGCCCATCTTGGACAGTGAGCTGCACTGGACGAACGAACAATTTGGTCAGGTCAACGCCGCATTCCAAGCGGCGTATGCGGTGGGGCTGCTCGGCTTCGGCGCGTTCATCGATCGTTTTGGGACGCGCGTGGGCTACGCGCTGTCCATAGCGGCCTGGAGCCTGGCCGCGATTGGCCATTCGCTCGTCGGCAGCGTGAGCGGGTTCTTGGCGGCACGGGTTGCGCTCGGATTGGGTGAGGGCGGCAACTTCCCGTCCGCGATCAAGGCAGTGGCCCAGTGGTTCCCGAAGAAGGAGCGCGCCCTCGCCACGACGATCTTCAATTCAGGCGCGAACGTTGGCGCGATCATCGCCCCCGCGATCATTCCCTGGTTGGCGTACACCTGGGGCTGGCGTTCAGCGTTCATCGCCGCCGGTATCGCCGGCCTCTTGTGGCTCGCCCTATGGCTGCCACTCTACGAAATTCCGGAGCGCTCGAAGCGGTTGGGACGCGCCGAGCTGTCGTACATTCAAAGCGACGGCATCAATCACGAAAGCATGCAACCGATCAGCGCCCGTCGCTTGCTGCGCCACCGCCAAGCGTGGGCTTTCATTGTCGCGAAATTCCTGACCGATCCAGTGTGGTGGTTCTTCCTGATCTGGCTGCCGGACTACTTCAAGAAGACACGCGGCCTGGATATCAAGAACAGCTGGGTGCACCTGGTCTCAATCTACTCAATGGTTACCGTGCTGAGCATCGTAGGTGGCTGGCTCACCGGGCACCTGGCGCGGCGCGGCCACAGCGTGAGCCGCGCTCGTAAGACCGCCATGTTCGTGTCGGCCGCGCTGGTCCTGCCGATCTTCGCGGTGACCCAAGTGGGGGATTGGAGCGCAGTGCTGTTGATTGGACTTGCGGGCGCCGCGCACCAAGCGTGGTCCGCGAACCTGTTCACGAGTGCCTCGGACATGTTCCCCCGGCGCGCGGTGGCGTCAGTGGTCGGGATCGGCGGCATGGCCGGGTCGCTCGGTGGCATCCTGTTTCCACTGTACAGCGGGAAATTGCTGGATCGCTTTCAAGCGTCAGGTAACATTACTGCAGGCTACGCCATCTTGTTCGGGATCTGCGGCTCCGCGTACCTCGTGGCGTTCGCCCTCAATCACCTGCTCGCGCCGAAGTTCGAGAGCGTCGAGTTCGCCGACATCTGAGCTGGGGCCTGCTTCTGTCGAGGTGCTCGCCGGCGCTGAGATTCAAGGGTGCCTCATGAAGCGACCCCTACATCGCAGGCCAAGGAGGCCGAAGCTAGCGACGCGGCGCGATGGCCAGGAGCCTCAGCAGCCCTCATCTGGTGTGTTCTCGCCTAGCGACCAGCGCGATGCGCCTAGGCAGTACTGGGCCGCAATCGCGTTCGTTGCCATCGTCGTGCTCGCCGCATTCTGGAAATTGGCAACGATGAAGGGTTTGCTCATCAGCGACGACCTGTTTGGCAGCGATCTGATGAACGAGAACTTCCCCTACCGCTTCTCGCTGGGAAGCGCCCTAAAAGCAGGCCGATTTCCGCTCTGGGACAGGAACATCTATGGCGGGTTTCCGTTGCTCGCTCGCGCTGAGTCCGGTGTCTGTTACCCGTTCAACCTGGTCATCTTCGGACTGTTCCCACCGTATGTCGCCCTCAATATAACGATTCTCCTCACCCTGCTAACGGCGGGGGTAGGGATGTACTTCTACACCCGGGAAATCGGCAGCGGCCAATTGTCGCGCATTTTTGGCGCCGTCGCGTTCGCCTTCTGCGGCTACCTCGTTGCCCACTTGAAGCACCTCAGCATGGCCAACGCAGCGTGCTGGTTGCCGTTGGCTCTCACCTTGTTGGAACGGGCAATCAGCAGGGATCGCGTTCGTCCGCTGCTCTGGTTCGGTGTCGTCTTTGGACTGCAGCACCTCGCGGGAAACGCGCAGTGTGCCTACTATTGCGGAGTCCTGTACCTTTTGTACTTCGCATTTCGCCTCGTCAACCATCATGACGAGCTACAGTTGCGAGCCGACGGACCGAACGCTACACGTTCCCTTGTCGGCGTTGTCACGGACAAGCTTGCTTGGGTTTTCGTTGCGGCTCTCCTGTTGGGCTCGCTGCTCGCGGCCATTCAACTGATACCCACGTACGAGATGGTCTCACTCTCCCAACGTTCGGGTGGGGTCACCTTTGAATATGCCTCGCAATACGCCTATGATCCGCATGATTTCTGGACATTCTTCTACCCGTACGTCAACGGCGATCCAGGCGATCTCACGTACGCGGGCAGCGGCATTTTTTGGGAGGACTATGGCTACGTCGGCGCCCTGACGCTTCTCTTCGCCAGCTATGCCGCGCTTCGTTGTTGGCGCTCCTGGCACGTGAGGTTCTTCTCGTTCACCGCCATTGTCTCCTACGTTCTGGTACTGGGCCCAAACACACCACTGTACCAATACGCCTTCGAGTACGTCCCCGGGATGAACTACTTTCGCTTCCCAACCCGACTGCTCCTCCTGACTGACGTATCGCTCATCACCCTAGCTTCGCTGGGGTTGACCAGGGTTGCTGGGCGAATCGCGGCTGCTTCCGGCTACGCAGCCGCCGATCTCCGCCGGGTCCGCCGTTCATGGGTGTTTTCGGCAATCGCCATCGCCTTCCTGATCGGCGACCTGTTCCACTTCCAAATGCGTCAGAACCCGATCGTCGACGCCGAGAAGTGGACGAAACCGCCGCAGACCGCGGCCATCATGCAGCGCGATGCATCGCTTTTCAGAGCCTACTGCGTTGGCGGCGTTCATTCTCATCGACGCATGGTCGAGCTCGCCGGCGGTTGGGAAGGCAGCCTCGACCCGTTCGTGGAGCAGCGCGAGTTCCTGCAACCGAGTAGCAACGTGCTCTACGGCATCGCGTCGCCGGCAGGCTACGCAAACCTGATTCCCAACTACATCATCGATGTTTGGGGCGACCAAAATCGCCCCGGCATCATCACCCGTACAGCGTCGACGCAGGGCGGGGTTTTCCAACCGATCCCACTGTTTTGGAAGTTGATGCGCATGTACAACGTGAAATACATTACGTCGTTTTGGCCGTTCGCTCCGGCTCCGAACCTCCAGAGCCTGGGCAGCTATGGCGGCGCGTATTTCTACCAAAACGCTGATTCCCTTCCGCGAGCCTACCTCGTTGGAAATGTCGTGAACGCCGACGATCGTGAGGACGCCCTCCAGATGCTCAGTTCGGATGCATTTGACCCGGCACAAGCGGTGCTGCTCGAGGCGGCGCTGCCCAACTTTCAGCACACTGCAAATGTCGGAGGGAACGTTGAATTCCTGCGCTACGCCGGCAATGAGGCCGAGCTGAAGGTGCGCACCTTCAGCTCGGCGATCCTGGTCTTTTCCGATTCGTACTATCCGGGGTGGATTGCCCAAGTGGACGGCCACGAGACACCCGTTTATCGCGCCAACATCACGCAACGGGCAGTCGTGGTTCCAGCTGGCGAACACCGGGTTCTGTTCCAGTTCAGGCCCACCACCGTGCTCGTCGGCCTTTGGGTATCGCTGGGGGCGTTCATCGTCCTCCTCGGGTGCTTCCTGGGTCCGCTGTTTTGGACGAAGCGCGACAAGGCCCACCGCGGTTCGGACTGAGCCCGCTTGAGCGCTACGTCCCTGGCGCCCCGAGTCGACAATTGGTAGGCTTAGCAGCGGCGGCGTCGTCGCCAATGAAAGGTCTGAGCTTGCTCAGGAAGTTACCCTACTACCTTGAAATGGGCCGACGGCTGCAACCGCTCGGCGCAGCGCCCAAGGTGTGGAATTACTTGAAGTACCGAAGCCTCGGCCGTGAGCCGCAAACCTCAATTCGTCGCTACACCCCCCAAATCGCGTCGGTGATGCTCACGAAGCGCTGCAATCTCGATTGCGAGTATTGCCACGTCGGAAACCTCATCAATCAGAAGGGCGCCATCTGGCGCGAAACCGAGGCAACCCTCGCGAAGATTCAGCGGATATTTTCCAACCCGCTATTCGCCAATTGCTTGCTGGTAGACCTCTTAGGGGGCGAGCCGCTGTTGGTGGAGGAGCTGGAAGACATTGTTGGCTATCTCGCGAAACGTGGGCACATCGTCAACATTGCAACCAATGGGCTGGGCTTGCTCAAACGGATCGAAGGCCTTCGCCGCGCCGGCATATCGAGAATCAATGTGTCCTTGTACGACACCAATTTGCACCTGATCGAGCGTGATTTCCCGACGATCAACCGCGTCTTTCCGGTGCACACGAGCATCGTGTTGCTGCGAAGTGACGTGGAGCAAAAACCTAGCGAGCTGCTGGCGACGGTGCGTGCGGTACACGCTGCGCGGTGCCGCAGTCTACGTTTCTGGATCTACCGTCCCATGGGCGTCACGCCAAAACCGGCGGAGATCATCGAAGATACGTTGCCGGCTTACATCGAGTTCAAGCAACGGATGGAGGTCGAGCTGCCCGGTTTTTGCCTGTGGCCGGCGGCGGTCAGCAAGGGACCGGTGGCGAAGCGTTGCCCACAGCTCTGGCAGCGCATCAGCTGCGATGCCAACGGCATGATGGGGATCTGTTGCGGCACAGACCAATTTCTGCGAGGTCCAAACAGCAATCTATTCGACGGCCACCCTGACACGGTCTTCAATCACCCAACGCTTTTGGCGATGCGCGAGCAACTCTTGTCCCCGGAGGGCGAGGCGCCGCGCATGTGCCAGAGTTGCAATCTGTTGGGTGAGCCCGGCTGGTGAGGTCCTGCTCGGCGCGCGGGCTCGCTGGCTCGCTTCATGGCACGTCGCTGGACGAGTCTTCCGCCGACCTGACTTCTCCACGCCGGATGATTGTGTTCCGAATGAAGTGCGGCCGCCGCTTCGTCTCTTCGAGAATCTTCGCGATGTACTCACCGACGATGGCGATGCCCAGCAGATTGAACGAACCGAAGAACAGAATGCACAGAATGATCGTCGTCGCGCCCTTCGGCGCCGCCGTCGGGAACAGCAGTCGGGACGCGAATTGGGCCGCACCGAGCAAGACAGTCAACCCGAACAGAAGCGTGCCGAAGAAACTCAGCGCCGAGAGCGGCGTATAGCTGAAGGAGAGAATGCCCTTCTTCGCCCAGCCCACGTTTCTGAAAAAGCTATTGGTGGAGTGACCGAACATTCGTTTCGGGCGATGGTAGTCAATCCCTGTCTGTTTGAACCCGACGGAAGCTCGGATGCCGCGGAGGAAGAAATCCCGTTCCGGATACCTCAACATGGCCTTGACCGCTCGGCGATCAATCAGGGAGAAGTCGCCCGCGTCATGCGGGATGTGCAGATACGAAAAGGCGTCGAAAATCCTATAGAATAGTTTGTAGGCCAGCCGCGCGAAGAGCGACGCCTCGCGCTTGACGCGCCGACCATAGACGATGTCGAAGCCCTCCTTCCATTTGCCTACGAAGGCGCCGATGAGCTCCGCCGGATCTTGCAGGTCCCCGTCCAGCAGCACGCAGGCATTCTTGGTCGCGATCTCCATACCGCTGCGAAAAGCCGCCTGCGATCCGAAGTTCCGCGAGTGCGAGATCCCGAGCACGTGGCGATCACGAGCGCTGAGCTCCCGGATGACCTCCTCGCTGTCGTCCGGGCTATTGTCGTTGACGAAGATGATTTCGTGATCGACCTTGAGCTCGCTGAAGATCTTCTTCAAACGTTCGTACATGACGGGAATGGCTTGGCCATCCTTGTAACAGGCCACAACTGCGGAAACGCTCCGCTTCGTGTCGAGGCCGAACTGTCTGGACGCTCGATAGTACCGTTCGCTGTCCTCCAAGTGGCGGTACCAATCGGCGGTCCGGCGCAGGCCCTCTTTGAAATCCGTACGCGCGTGCCAGTGCAGCACCTCGGCCGTCTTCCTTTGGTCGGAGAACCAATCTGGGACATCCCAACTCCGGCGCTGCATTCCGCCAAATGAAGGCTTGCCGGAGATCGAGAGAACCTCAGCTGCGACGCTAGCAGCCTCCGCGATGGTCGTCTTATGGCCACTGCCTATGTTGAAGGAGTCACCGAAGTAAGGCTCGCGCAGGTTGAGCGCCGTATCGACATAGGCCTCGACGATGTCGTAGATGTACACGAAGTCCCTCGAGATGGCGCCGTCCACCAACGGCGGGAATTGCCCTCGCAGACCGCAGCGAACGAGCGTTGGGACCAGCCGAGATGCGTCTTCGAACGGGCCGTAGCAAGAAAACAGTCGCAGATTGGCGCAGCGCAAGGACCTCTTTCTGCCATAGAAACGCAGCAAGTTGGCGCAGCTCACTTTGGACACTGCGTAGTCGCTGTTGGGGTTCGGTAGGTCGTCCTCCTTGGGCCCGGCCGCCGAATCACCGTACTCCGAGGAACTACCCGAATGCACGTAGCAGTTGATGTCAGCTGTCTCGAGCTGCTGCAGCAGCTTGGCCGTGAGCCGGAAGTTCGTTTCGTAGATCAGGTCACTGTCAGTTTCGAATGAATAAGCGCCGTAGCCAACGCAATTGAAGATGGTCCGTGGCTGAATGCGGTCGAGTAGCTCATTGCGGGTAACGTCAACGAGCAGGTCGACGGCCAGGACGTTGCGCCGCGACACCCCTTCCAGGCGCCACGCGGGAGCATGAAGCACCGTGCCGTAGACATCATCCCGGTGCAGCAGCAGCCTGCGCAACAAATTTGCCCCGACGAAGCCGCTGCCACCGAGCACCAGAATGGGACCCTGCAAGCGATGAATCTTCTCATCCAATCGTGAGTCGGTCATAGCGGCGTGCGCACCACTTTCAGGATGGACGCCGCGTCCAGGTCTGATTCTTTCCGGTGGTAGCTTTGCGAGCCGTAGGTACCGGAGGGGTAGCCTTGAGCAAAGCGGTGCGTGAAGCGGCGCGGAACCGTCTGTGCACGGAGCAGGGCTTGGGCGAGGCTGGCACCTGCGCTTCCTTGCGCGACATGCTCCTCGACGACGACCAGGTGCCCGCTCCCCTGGAAGTCATCGACTAGTTCCGACGGGATCTCGCGCATGGGCAGCTCGGAAACGACCCAGAGACTCGGCCGCTCGGATTCCGGGAGTGAGAGGGCTGCTGTCAGAATACCACCTACGAGAGGCCCGAGCGCGACGACCGTCGCCCTTCGACCCGAGAGAATTCGCCGCCAGGGCGCGTAGGCTGGCAGCGCAAAGTCCTTCGGCTTCTCGTCGCGACCGAGCCGCAGGTATGCAGGCCTCGATATGGCCAGAAGGCGCGCTACCGCTTCCGGGACGTCGTCAGCAAAGGCTGGGATGTAGACCGTCATGTTCGGCAGGCCCAGCAACGCGCCGTAGTCCTCAAGCGCGTGGTGAGTGGGGCCCATGACCCCATAGCCGTAACCACCGCCATTTCCCACGAGGAACACCGGCAGATCGTGCAGGCACACGTCATTGCGTATCTGCTCGAAGGCCCGTGCGTAGAGGAACGGCGCGATGCTGTATACCCAAGGCTTGAGCCCTGCCGAGGCGAGCCCAGCTGCGACCGACACCATGTTTTGCTCGGCGATGCCCGCGTTGATGAAGCGATCCCCAGCGAGGTCGCGCAGCGGCTCCAGCGCCATGAATCCGACGTCACCGGTTAGGAAAGCGAAGTCGGATTCATGAGCATGAGCCAATAGGGTCTGCGTGAGAATGGCTCTCATCGACGACTCGCCTCCTCGACGGCCAGCTGATACTGCGCCGGTGTCATCGGCAGGTAGTGCCATGCCAGCTGGTTCTCCATGAACGAGACGCCGTGCCCCTTGATGGTTTTTGCTAGGACGGCGAGCGGGCGATCGGGCGGCGCGGTCACTAAGGCTGCCTCGATGTCGTTTGGGTCATGCCCATCGACTTCGCGAACCTCGAAACCGAATTTCTCGAACTTCTCGTCAAGGGGATCGAGGTTTGCTACCGCGGCTGTGCTGCCGAAACCCTGTAGACCATTGAGATCGACGAGCACGATGACCTCGCACAGCTTGTGATGGGCAATGAACGTCAACGCCTCCCAATTGGAACCCTCGTTCCACTCGCCGTCGGACATCACGCAGTAGGCGCGCCCCGGTTTTCCGAGCAGGCGCCTGCCTAGCGCCAAACCCGCGGCCAGCCCCAGACCATGCCCAAGGCTTCCAATGGCAAATGGAATTTCAGGGATGCCGTGCGGCACCGGGTGCCCCCCCAGCTTGGTGCCGTCCTTGTGAAATTGGAGGAGTTGCTGCTCCGTCAGGCGGCCCAACGTCCAAAGGGTGACATACAGCGCGCCGGCCGCATGCCCCTTGGAAAGGACGAGCTGGTCGTCGGCACGCATCACCCGGTGGTGAAGGGTCATGAGCAGCTCCAGCACGGAGAGATTGCCGCCAATATGACCCACGCCGCTCTCGAAGTGCATCCTGAGGAGCCGCAGCCTAGCTTCGCGCAAGATGTCCTTCAAAAGGTCCTTGCCCCTTGCCGTGTCGTGATCGCGCGGTTCGAGCACCAAAGAAAGTCTACTCCAACGATCGTCGCCGTTGATACGCATTCAGCCGCTCAGTATCCTTGAGCTTCATGAAGCGGATTGGGCGTCGACGGGCGGTGAAGCCTGCAGGAGTCGCGGCGCCCGACGCTGCGCGAGCCCCGTCATCGTCGCGCGCCGAGAGAATTGAAGAGCGCCTGAGGGGGGCACCGAACCGGACATGGTTCTTCGCGTTGCTCTTGGTGGCCGGCACCGTCATCGTTTACTCGCCAGTCTGGCACGCGGGTCTGATCTGGGACGACAGCACGTTCGTCGTGAACAATCCGTTGATTAGGCGTGCGGACGGCCTGTCTCGCTTTTGGTTCAGTACCGAGCCCGTGAGCTACTACCCGGTAACCTCGAGCATGCTGTGGTTGGAGTGGCGATTGTGGGGCGCCGCCCCGCTGGGCTACCACCTGGTCAACGTCCTTTTTCACTCCCTCAATGCGCTGCTGCTCTGGCGCGCCTTGAAGTGGCTGAACGTCCCGGGAGCAGGGCTCGCGGCGGCTCTCTTCGCCGTGCACCCGGTGAACGTGGAATCGGTTGCGTGGATCAGCGAGCGGAAGAACACGCTGGCCATGTTCTTTTGCCTCCTGAGTGTGCTTGGCTACCTACGATTCGATTCGGGACCTCGCAGCTCGCCGTTGGCGCTCGGCGCCGTTTCTGACGTTCAGGCTTCCAGCGTGAGCGATCATTGGCGTTGGTATTGGCTTTCGCTCGCCGCATTCGTCCTAGCGTTACTGAGCAAAACCGCCGTGGCCCCGCTGCCGCTGCTGCTGCTGGGGCACGCTTGGTGGCGACGCGGGCAGCTGCAGCACCGAGACATCGCTCGCAGCGTGCCGTTCTTGTTGGCGTCTGTCATCGTCGGCTGCATCTCACATTGGTTCGAGGCGCATCGGGCCATCGGCAGTGATTTCATGCCGGCGGAGAGCTTCTGGACCAGGCTTGCTGGAGCTGGTTGGGCGGCGTGGTTTTATCTCTACAAGGCCCTGTTGCCCTTTGACCTGAGACCCATCTATCCACGATGGGAGCTCGACGCTGGTCAATGGTACTCCTGGCTGCCCCTACTCTTGTTCGCGGTTGGAGCTCTTGCATGCTGGCGCTACCGCGCGATCTTGGGCAAAGGTCCGGTTGCGGCGCTGGGCTACTTCTTGCTGATGCTGCTGCCGGTGCTCGGGTTTCTCGACATCAACTTCATGCGGTTCTCCCTCGTAGCAGATCGCTGGCAGTACTTTGCCATCATCGGCCCGATGGCATTCGGCGCGGCGGCCATGTTTCCTGTCCACGGGTTGACCGACAAGCGTCGTTCTTGGACGATCGCGTTTGGCGGCGCCGTGCTTTGCTTGCTGGGTGTATTGAGCTACCGACAATGCGGGATCTACTCCGATCCCCTGACCTTTTGGCGGGCCGCTCTCGCTGGCAATGCGGACTCAGCCGTGGCCCACAACAATCTGGGCACGGTCCTGATCGAGCGTGGACAACTCGAGGAGGCCAAGGCGCATTTCCACAGGGTTCTCGCGTTGGATCCTGATCAAGCAATGGCCCACTACAATTTGGGCGGTGTTCTACGCCAGCAGGGCCAAGTCGACCAGGCTATTGCCCAGTTTCAGCGAGCAGTGGAGATCGCGCCCCGCTACGCGAGGGCGCAGCTCAATCTGGGGGAGCTTCAGGCTGTCAGGGGACACCTCGACGAGGCGATCGGTCATTTTCAAAGTGCCCTCGATATTGAGCCAGACGATGCCGACGCGCACAACGCCGTCGGCATCGCGCTGCTCCGGAAGGGACAAGTCGATGCAGCGCTCTCCCACCTCCAAAGCGCGGTACAGCTCAAGCCCGCGTTTGCCGAGGCCCACAGCAACTTAGCGCGAGCGCTGAGCCAAAAGGGCCTACTCGACGCCGCAATTACGCATCTCGAGAGGGCCATCGAGCTGCAGCCGCAACAACCGGAAGCGTACAACAATCTTGCGAACCTACTTCGACAAGAAGGCCGACTAGGCGAAGCCGTCGCTCACTACCAGAAGGCCCTCGAGATTCGCCCCAGCTACGCGATGGCGCACTACAATTTGGGGGAGGTGCTGCAGCAAATGGGAGAACGGAGTGATGCCGTTGCCCAATTCCAGCTGGCGCTGGAGCTGCGTCCCGATTTTGCACCAGCGCGGCGCGCCCTCGACAAAGTGACTGCCGACGCTCAGAGAACGAGCGACTCTCGCGTGATCCCGTGAGCTCGTTCGCCAAGCGGGATCACGGGGTCGAAATGAGCTGGCCGCCCGCGAGCTAGTGCAGCGCATGTGACCTGCGGTCAACAATCGCTGCGCGATTGTCCGCGGCGCGGCATGCGCCGCCCTAGTGTCTTTCTCGCTGGGGCTTCGCCCCAGACCCCGCGTCCGCTTCGCGTCCGCCTAGTGCAGCGCCGCTTCCCAAAGTTGCTGCTATCTCACTTGCGCTGCACTAGACACTCGAGCAGGCGCAGCGGATATCCACGAAGGGATCGATATTGCCGGTTGTGCCGTCGGTGCAGTTCCAATCGCAAATGAGCTGCTCACAATCCGAGTCGGGTCCCGCCGACCACTTGTTCAAGGCGCGCTCCGGTTTCGCACAAACGAAGTCAGCGGGTGTGGCGAATTTTGGATTGGTCGCGACGCAAACCATCATTTCGGTGTACTGACGTCCCAAATCCGCGTTGACCTTCGACGTGTTGTCGAACGTAGTCAGGCAGCTCTGCACGCACACCTCGGCAGTCGTGGAGCAAGTGTCCAACCCCGCAGCTAACGTGCAATTCTTCTGACAAGCTTCGGCCAGCGTCAGTGTTGAGCCGCCCGTTCCCGAGGTACCGCCGGTCGACATTCCGCCCGTGCCGCCCATTCCCGAATCACCGCCAGTTGAGCTTGTGCCTCCGGTCGTCGCCGGACTGCCTGCCGCGGAAGCACCGCCCGCAACAGTAGTGCCACCCGTTGCCGAGGCGCCGCCGCCGTCCGTTGCCGAACCGCCGCTCGACGGGGAAGCGCCGGCGGTTGCCGAAGCGCCGCCCGTGCCCGCTGCCTTGTCGTTGCCGCTGCAAGCACAGACGCAAGAGGCTAGGCCTAGTAGCAAAACCAATGGTCCAACCTTGTTCTTCAACATGCCGTTCCTCATCTCTTTCCGATCACCGCAGACCTACTGCATGACGCTGACGAGCGCCGCGCTCGCGGCTGGGACGAACACTGACACGCTGTTTCCCGAGACAGCCTGAGGGTAAGGTGCATTCCGAGGCCAATCACCCGTCACCGAGACCTGGGCGCCGGCAAGAGTCACGCTCCCTGACGCCGCCGTCAGGCTGCCGGTTGGCGTCGCCTCCAGGTAGATCGCGCCCGCGCTACTCACTGGGGTTCCTAGATTCACGGTAGCAGTGACGCCACTCGATGCATCCCTGTTGTTGAGCACCACGCTGGTAGCTGTGCTGCCCTTGATGGCCCAGGCGGTGAAATGTTCGGCGCTGCTCGTGACTGTCGTAGAGACCATCGAGCCTGCGCCGGCTTGGGCGAACAGCAGCATGCCGTAGTATTCCGGCTGAACCTGCACCACGACGCCGTTCGTCTCCTTGAGCGGCTCATAGTAGAAGGGAACCGTTCCATCCTGTCCATTTTCGCCGTTGTGGAAGTTGACTCCACTGCCGCCGCGCTTGGCAACCTCGAACATGTAGTCGATTGCCCACAGAGCGGAGATAAACGTGTCGCTTACGCCCTGCTGACCGTGACCGGAGCAGGTGTTGTTTTCGTCCATGCGCCAGCCAGGAAGGTTGTTCTTCGCTGCAGCGGCCTGGATCGTATCGAAGATGTCGGTGAGCTGGGTGGTTGTTACCTGCAGGTTGGGCACTGAGCAGCCTGAAGCATTCGCCGCGGCAACGTAGGAGTGTTGCGTCAGGAGCGCCAACTTGCCTGGATATTGCGTGGCTATCGCGTCTGCAAATGGCGCGCTGAACAGCGTGGCCGCTTTACTAGTGCATGCCGGGCCAATCAGGAGAGCGCCAGGCGTGGTAAGGATGGCATCCGCGAATCGCTGGTAGTCCGACTGCTGGGTGGCCCAGCTGCCAAATTTGTCCGGCTCGTTGCCGATCTCGAGGCCGACGATGCTCGACGCACACTTGCCCATGACATAGGCGGCCTCAGCCGAGGAGGTAGTCACGTTCCCCAATTGAAAATTGACGCCGTAGATCGCCTTGCTTCCCGCCGCGGCCAGAAAGTCGCAGAATTGGTCGACTCCGCCCGTCGTGACCTTTGTATTGAACGGCTGCCCATTGGGTTGCGAGGGTGCGGTCCCCGTGCCAGCCCAGCTGCAGCGTTCGACATCGTTGGCTCCAATCCGCAGCTGCGGAGAACCAAGGAGCTTGTAGAGCGCGATCAAGCTCGTGTTGTCGCTGGTGAGCGAGCCATTCATGATGTGCGTCTTTTCGACGCTGAACCCGAGGAAGTCGCTCCCGATCGTCCCCACGGCGGTGGCCGCGTCCACCGTCACTGTGGCTGGGGTCCCCATGCCCGTAGGACCATCCGGTCCCCATCCGGTCCCGGCCGACGTGGTCGATGACCCGCCGATCCCGGAGGAGCCGCCGATCCCGGAGGACCCTGCGCTGGTCGGGGAACCGCTCCCGCTGGGGTTGGCAGGGCTGGGATCCGAACCACACCCGAACGTCAACGCTGCGGTCAGCACTAGCGGACCCGCGCAGCGATCAAGAAAGACAGTCAATGACAAGCTCCCGCGCCTCATAAGAAGTTCCTTGCGATGGGTAGGAGCACAGAGGCCAACAGGGCCGATGCCTCGTTACCCGATTGAATCAATTGCTTCGGTAGCTGACATGCTTGCATGCCGCAGCTGGGCAGCGACCTGTGCCGCCGCCGACCTTCTTTGTCGAGACATCGGCCGGTTTGGCACGCGATGCGGATTGGCGAGACGACTTTGTCCACGGGTTACTGGGCGAGCAGCCCGTCCGCGACCGGCACAGCTACCGACGTCACTGTTGACGTAGCTGAGGTCAACCCGGGGCTGGACGCAGTCAGCGTGATATCTCCGGAGGTCGTTTGCGAACGAATGAAGACGCGATTGATCCCGCCCTCGGTGTACAGGTAGAGATTGTTGGTCGAATTGAGCATGCTCTCGTTAACCCCACCGCGCCAGGTTCCGGGACCGGTAACGGCGAAAGTAATCTTTGGCTCGCCCGTTGGTTGGTTGTCCGTAGCTTTGCTGGTCGGGCCGTAGGTGGGAACCCGCTGTCCGGCCGCATCTACGACCTCGACATCGAACATGACCACGTCCGCACCGTTAGCCAGCAACCCGTCGGGAGCAGTCGTCTTCGTGAGCTTGATTGCTGTGGCCGGCCCGGCCGTCTTCACTTCATGCTGGCTGACCTGCTTGCCGCTGGCGTCGTAGCCCACGGCTTTCAAGGTGCCCGAAGCCCAGGTAATGTTCGGGAAACTAAAGGTGTAGCCGTCCTTCGGGCTCGACGACTTCGTCTCCGCTCCGCCGTTGACGCTCAAGCCAACCGACGGCGTGTTCGCTACCACATAGATCGTTTTCTTGGTGCCAGCCGGGTACGTCCAGTGGCCCACGATGTGGATGTCGGGCTGCGGGTTGCCGGCGACGCGGAACGCATAATAGGCCTCTTTGGGCAGACGCACCGCATCGACCTTACCACCCGCACGACAGACGGCAGTGGAGTTCAAACGCCCGTCGGCGTTCTCGTCCGAGAAGTAGATTGAGGTGTAACCCGAGTAGCGAGAGTTCGCGGGCGCGGTGTTGCGGATGGTCTCGAGCTTCAACCAGGCATTGAGCCGCGAAACCTGACCTGGATTCGAGCCATCGCCCACGGTGAAGACCTCCGAAGTCTCGTTATAGGTGTCCAGGGCCCCCGGTATGAAGCCGCCAACGTGGGGGGGGGAGTACTGGTCCCAGATGCCGCGCAAGGACTCATCGCGGAAATCTTCCTCTTCCAGGATTGGACCCTTGTCTCGGTAGGCATCGGAGTAGCCACGGAAGTACCCACTGCCGAGATTGCCCGTGTCATAGGCGATCATCGTGCCGAACCAATCGGCATAGGCCATGCCGCTGGCGTCTGCCATATCGCGATCGCCATTACCGCGGCCACCGTTCGGATCCCATGTCTTCTTGAGCGTTGCCAGCGACTGCATCTGGGCCCCGGAAACCCCACTGTTGCCCGCTTCATAGAAGAAGGCGCTCGGATTGTTCCTTAGGTAAATCATCGCGGATTGCATGACGGCCATCCTCGCCGTCCACTGCGCATCCGTTGGGTTCGATACCTCCTTATCGCCGGCGGGCACTATACTTACGATGCCGTACCTGTCACCCGATCTGACGTCTGCCACCTGCGGCGTGACGTGCATCCAGCGCACGTAGTTCGCGCTGGCGCCCCGGACCAGATTCGCATTGAAGTCATGCATCCAGTCCGGCACCGCCTGGCCGAGGCCTGCCCAGGAATTGGTCGAGCGCTGTGCGAAGCCGAGCAGGTACACGAAGCGGCCATTGATATAGACCCCGCCGGTGCCAGCGCCTCCCTTGAATGCCGTCTGACGAAACCCCGTCAGGGTGCCGCGGCCATTGACGACCGTCCCGCCCACAGTGAGCGTCGTGACGACGTTGTACAGATTCGGATACAAGTCACTCCACAGCTTCGCGCCAGTCAACGGCCCACTAGCCTTGAGGACCGTAGCGCCGGTCGTCGGCACGGGCGTGGCCGTTCCTGAGAATGAAGTGAGCGTCGTGCCTGTCGTTGCGTCGACTACCTTGACGTCGAGTGTTGCAGTCGCAACGCTCCCCGATTCGTTGTTCACCTCAGATTCCACGTTCAGCGTCAGGTCGCCCGTGTCGCCTTCCGCGGTGTTGTTGGTGATATTTGCGTACCCAGTGCCGTAGACGTAAATCCCCGACGTCTTGAGGTTTTGGTAGAGCGGATACGTTTGGTAAATCTTGCCCGGCGCGTGCAGCCAGACATGCCCGACCAAGCCACCGAAGGCCGGGTTGGTGGCATTCGCGTTCCAGTAGTTACCGCCACCGCTGTTGTCGACGCGAACCGCCAGAACGTTGTCGGTGGTGCCATCGGCGGTGACCTTCCCGGTGAGGTCGATGCCGGTCGCTGAAATGCCGTCGGTGAACGTTCCGACCTGTGTTCCGTTGAGATAGAACGTGGCCTTTTCCCGGATGCGCTCGAACTCGACGATGAACTTGTTGCCAGCGAGTGCAGCAGGAACCTTGAAGTGTTTACGGTACCAGGCCGGCCCAAGGTACATGCCGTGGTCGCCGCCGCTGTGGTTGATGAGAACTCTGAAGGAATCCGCGTCATTGTACGTGTGCGGCGTGCTGACCTGACTCCACCCGGCGCCGGTGTCCGCGAACGCTTTGGCCTCGGCGCCGCTCACATCCGATTTGTTGAACTGCCAACCCACGTCCATACTGTAGTCGGCCTCGCCCTCGGCGTGCTGGCTGCCACCCGTCGTGATCGTGCCGACCGTGCCGCCTGTTGTCGGCGTGCCGCCTGTTGTCGGCGTGCCGCCCGTTGCATCGCCACCGCCAGTGCCGCTGCCGACGCCCCCCGTGCCGCCAGAGGCGCTGTTGCCGCCAGCGCTCACACTGCCTCCACCCGGGTTCGCGGCGCCTGCTGAGTTAGCAGCCTGGCCGCCCGCGTTGCCGTTGCCGTTGCCGTTGTTCCCACAAGCGCAAGTCAGAAACGCCGCCAAAGTCGCCAACGGGAGTAGGGGCAGTCGGGGGTTGAGTGATAGCATCAGGCCTCCTCGTGTAGAAGGGGGGCCGTCAACAGAACCTTTCCTAATTGCCGGCCCAAATGGCTGCAAGCAGTTTGGCGCAAGTTCCTGAAACCACGCTCGAGGATCGCAGGTTTGGGCGGCTGCGGTTCCGCGTTGGTCTTTGGCTGGGCTTGGGTAGCGGGGAGTCTCAAGATCCAGCGCGGTGCGCACGGGTTCGCGCTTGCTGACGCCTCCGGCACACGACGCTGAGGGGAAGCGAAACTGCCACAGCCGGGGCGCCGTCTGACCAACGCTTTCGGCGATTGCGAGGCGCCCGCGCGGCACTGATGGAGCGTAATCGAACCCTCGTGCGGGCTCTCGAATCGCTGGTTGATCCCGTCACGCTGGGTGCCCCGGAGTCTCCGTTGCGGACGCGAAGCGCAGGCAGACGTGGGACGAGCGGGTTGGACCCGAGCCGGTACGCACGGACTTCGTCGAGGGAGCCTGGGCAGTGTGATGCCGCACCCTGTCTACGACACCGCGCGCAAACCGGACGGGGGTGAGCGTCGGCGCGCCGATCATGCAACAGCGAAATTCGCCGTTGCAGCAATCGAATGCTGCTGGCGTGAGCTGGACAACGGAGTCCATCAACGAGGCGGCCTTCGGGCTCACCCTATCTGGGCGTCCCCATCGCCGCTCTCGACGTCGATAGCGATGACGTGCTTGACAGACTCACCCAACTCACAGATCGTGACGGCGATCAGAACAACACGGAGCCGATCAGCAGGCAGCTCAAAGGAGCTGTCTAGCGAAGCGGATCAAGCCCAGTAGACGATGAACGATGGACGAGTTGCGCGGCGGGCGTTTGCCCGGAAGGACAGTCTGATCATGTTTCGAGCTTCGTTGGTGATCGTGATCGCCAGTTCCGGCCTACTCGTCGTGTCGGCCGCCCGCGCGCAATCCGACGACAAGCAGCCAGCGGAACCCGCGGGGGAAACGTCCGAATCGCCGACCGCGCCGACCCAGTCCGTCGTGCAGCGGTCCAAGGACGTGAAGCCGCTCATCGCCTCGTCGACCCGAGAAAAGCCGCCTCCAAGCCCGGTCGAGCCATGGTTCGTTCGGCCTCCGTTGGTCCTGACGGCTGGCGCTGAGTCCAACTGGAAACTGACAATCTACGGCTTCGCGGAATTCGACGCAATGTACGATTCCACCCGGAGCTTCAACGATGGACTAAATAACGGCGTCATCGCGCACCCGCTGACGCAGGCTGGTCGCAACCCGCGCTTGCAGGCCACCATCCGAAACAGCCGTCTCGGGTTCAAGGCACAGACCCCAACGTTCTACGGTATTCGTTCGTCGGACGTGCTCGAATTTGATTTGTTTGGCAATCAGCCAAGAATCGATCCCGGCGGGGGATCGCCCGGGCAGGCATCGGGTCCCGGTGCTACGACTGAAGCCGCGTATTTCAACAATGCGGCCCTGCGTGTTCGGCACGCATACGTGAAACTCGAGAGCGCCGTGGTCGACGTCCTGGCTGGCCAGACGTATTATCTACTCGGGTGGCAGAACTACTTTTTCGGAGCCACGTGTGGCTTTTTGGGTCTGCCCAATCAAGTGTTCAATCGAACGGTGCAGTTTCGGCTGAGCCACACCTTTGAGTCGAATCCAATCGACTTTGAAATCGCTGCCGGCGCGTTTCGCCCTGCTCAGCGCGATTCCGCAGTACCGGATATCCAGGGCGGTGCGCGCCTGGCCATCAACCATTGGAAGGGGATCACAACGGGGGGCAGCGGTGGAACGGATGCGCGTGCGGCTTCCATCGGCGTGTCGGGTCTGGTGCGGGGGTTCCGAGTCGATCCGTACGCGCCACTACCCACCCCGCCCACCCCGCTCATCGGCTGGGCGCTGGCGGGCAACGTGCTTCTCCCGGTGATCCCAGTGAAGGACGGAACGGATCGCGGAAACGCGCTGATCCTATCGGGAGAGTTTGTCACCGGTAGCGGCGATGCCGACCAGTACACGGGCATGACCGCGGGCGCGACCATGCCCAATGCGTACCCATTGCCCCCTGGAACCCCTATCAATTTTGCGGGCATGGCGGCCCCGCAGGACGTGCCCGGGGCAGCACCACTGGTCGGTCTCCCCTACACGCCCAACGTCGACCCCGGGCTCGTGGCGTTCGATTCGAGCGGCTTCCTCCACACCATCAATTGGCAGACCTTCGTCGTGGGCATCCAATACTACCTACCGCCCCGCGGGCGCGTCTTCGTCAGCGGGAACTACAGCCAGGGAAAGTCCAACAACATCGCAAGTCTCTACCATCCTATCTCGCCCAGGCAGCCGTGGGTCAATGCCCAAGCCGTGTTCCAGTCTTCGCGCTATGTGGACGGCAACCTCTTCTTCGACATCACCCCCGCGGTTCGGATGGGCCTTTCCTATCAATGGGTTGAGCAGAAACTGGCGGACGACACAATGGTCCACAACCATCGCTTCGAGACGACCTTTCTCTACTTCTTGTAGGGGTGGGAGCACCAATGAACGCACGATCTTCGCGCATTGTCGCCATCGCAGTACTAGCGGCCGCCTCCGCAGGCCCATCATGCTACGAGCGTCCACAAGACTTTCAACCAGTCGCCGATGGCGCCAAACCGTGGAATCCCCCTGCCGGCTGGGATCCGGAGCCACCCTGCGCGACCGGCTATTACGTCGCCATCGATAGCTGTGAGGGCTGCCCCGGAATTTCCTATGCACTGTGCACCGGGGTCACATTCACCCAGTGCGTGTGTGGGGGGCCATTTTGGCCCGGTGTGGAGTGTCCAAAGTCGCTGGTTTGCTGCCCCAACGATTTTCCACCGTTCAACTGGCTGGAGCTCATCAAGTATTCTGGTCCTGGCTGGGCTGGCCTCAGCCCGGGTGCTGATACCCGCACCTGTCCATGAAAGCTCGGGGGCGGGTTTCCTGCTCGTACCTCGACGCAATGCCCAAAACCCTCATCCGAGACACATGAAGGCGATCATCAAAAAGGCCCACACACTCAGCCCAGCGCTCGTCGAAGCGTTCCTCGACTTTGGAACTTCGCTGTCTCCAAGATCAAACCAGGGCTCGTGGAGAAATCGATGAGACACACCGTATCGGGAGCGGTCTTCGCGCTCTCCGCCTGCGCAGTTTTTTGCTTCGCATGCGGTTCGAATACCCCGTCGTCCGTCAACTCGTTCTCGAGAGTCTACACAGAAGTCATTCAGCCCAGATGCAGCAACAGCTTCTGTCACTTCAACGGCGTGAGCATACGATACAGCGCCCTCGACCTGAGCTCGAAGGCGCGGGCGTACTGGAGCCTCGTTGGCCAGCCAGGCATGGGTCCTGCCTGCTCGCAAAACGGAATGCGGGTGGCCCCGGGGCGTCCGGACCTTAGCATCATGTACCAAAAGCTCTTACCGTCGCCGCCGTGCGGAATCCAAATGCCGGCGGACACCACGACGTTCTCGACCAACGGAACTTCGGAGCTAAAGTTCTCTGGAGCTGAGCTTTCCCCCGAGCAGCAGCAACTCGTCTATGATTGGATCCAGGAAGGCGCGCAGAACAATTAGCTTGGAGGCAATCCTAGGCTGGCAGCGCAGGCAAGGTGTCGGTAGTGCCGTACGCCGAGCCCGAACTTCTGCACCAGACGCCGCTGCCGCTTTCATCCACCGATAGGCTGCCGACGACCGACGACGATACCCCAAGACGTTTCGCGACGACGCTCGCCGGTCGCTCGCTACCTGGTTCGAAACTCCACAAATCTCCGGCGGACCCGATCACTGCCACCGTGAGGCTCGCGTACCCGGACCCACCGCTGCGTACTTGCTGTGCGTCTGTGCGTCACATTTAGCGCCGTCCGGGCGGCGGCACCTGCGCTAGCCTTGGGGCAGTTGACCAAGTTAGGCCGCGTGGCCACGCCTTCTGTTGCGCTGCAGTGGTGGTTCCTGACGTGCCCGTTGTGTCACGGCTGCGGCTTTCCCGATTATCGGCTGACCCAGGATCCTTGTGAGTTGTCGGCCGCACCGGGCTGCGATGCAGGTGCAAGCACCGACGGAGGCGGGGCCGCCGCCGGCACGGTCGCGAGCAGCGGTCAGGGGGGTGAAACCCAAGCCGGCGCCAGCTCAGGTGGTCCCAGCGAGGAGCCAGGAGCGCTGGTTGGGACCTACCAGCTCATCGCCGCCCATAGCTCGAAGTGCATGGCTGCCAGCGGGGCTCTCACCGCAGCAGCCAACGTTTCATTGCAGCAACTTACCTGCGCCAAGGGCGACCGTGATCAAATTTTCGACTTCCGCGACGCCGGCGACGGCTACTACAGTATCGCGGTCTCGGGCTCGCAGGAGTGTGTGGCCGTCGAGGGAGACGCGATCGAAAACCGCGCCCTGCTGGTGAGGCTCCAATGCTCTGACACCAAAAGTCAGAAGTGGTTGGCGGTTCCGCAGCACGACGGGGGGGTCATCCTGATCAATGCTCTATCCAGCAAGTGCGCGGACGTCGGCGGCAAGTTGCCCGACGACGGGACTCCGATCCAGCAATACGTCTGCAACGGCGCTGACAACCAACGCTGGTCGCTCCTCCCCATCGTGCCCTGAACGAAGCGGTAACACGGGAGCGAACTGGGCGATTGGACACAGTTCGCCTTTCGGTTTCCCGAGGTCGCTCGTGCAGCGCACGCGAGATAGAGACAATAGAGTTTGACCGCGCTGCACTAGCGATTGCGAAGCAATCGGGGGTCTGGGGCGCAGCCCCAGGGGAAAGATGCTAGGGCACCGCGTGCCGCGTAGCGGACAATCGCGGAAGCGCTTGTTGACCGCAGGTCACATGCGGTGCGCTAGTTGCCGCAGCCAACCCGTTCGGAGGACAGGGCAACCTCGTCAATCCACAGCTCGGTCGCTGGTGTGGTGCCGAATTGCATGAACCCGAGATAGAGCTTCTTGAAGATCGGGAAGGGCCACTTATCGGCCGCAACCACCTTCATCTTCGTGTACTCGACACCATCGATGTAAAAATCGAGGCTGTTGTCCGCCATCGTGTGCCATTCCCAACACTGCCACTTGGGCTGTGCGAGCGGGAACCCTACAGTGCCGTCCGGCAGCGGCTTGGGGACGGGATCGATGATCTTAGGGTGGTAAAGGTCGGAGCCCGAACGGATCTCGGAGGCCAGCTGCCCGCGACTGCCACCCGCGACATGCAGCTGCGCGGACTCCAGGCTGCTAGCGGTATCTTCGAGTCGAATGAAGACGTCGTGGCTTTGGGGAGCGGCTTTGGTCTCGAACCAAATCCAGATGCGCCCCCACTGGTTGTTATTGGTCGCGGCCGTGGTGCCGGTGAAGGTGGACGTCTCCGTGATGAACCCTTGCGCACCGTTGGTCTTGATGTGGACAGAGCTCATGCCGCGGAAGGCCTTGGTCGTGTCAACGACCCCGGTTGAGCCCGCGCCCAACTCGAACTTGAACTCGCTACCAGCCGCTCCGGGCGCGGGGCCTTCGAAACCGTCGCACAGCATGCTGCCTGTGAGTGGACATTTGGTCGGGCCGCCCGACGCCAACGGGTCACCGCTGCTGCCACCCCCGGCGGGTGCACCCGCGCTGCTGGTGCCGCCGAGCGCGCCTTGCCCGGCGCTGCTGGTGCCGCCGAGCGCGCCCTGCCCGGCGCCGCTGGTGCTGCCTCCCTGGCTGGCGGAGCCGGCGACGCCACCGCTTCCCGGCGAGCTTGTTCCGCCGCTGCTCGCGCCTGCCGTGGTGGAGCTCACGCTGCCACCGCTGCTACCGCCTACGGAGTTCGAGCCCGCGGACGGGCCATTGGGGTCCAGAGGGGTACCCTCGCCAGGGTCGCTGCAGGCCACGACGGCGAGCACGGCCACGCTGAGCAGGATGTGCGTATCTGACATGGAGTTTCTCATAGATGTCGCCCGTGGCTACACAGACACGACTCGCCGTCTTCCGAGCAAGGGCGCCGCCGCAAGCACAAAGGTTCAAGACAAACAATGGTGCTCGACTTCGAAACCTTGTCTGTTTTGTTCGCCCCCCGGAGCGACGCAAGGGCAGCGGTCACGCTGAGCTTGCCATGTGACAAGGTCTATCCGAGCGTTCGAGCCCCGACCGCGAGGGGCGAGAAATGCCGTTGCGAATTCCGGCCAACGGCCACGCGGACGGCCACTGCAGGCCACGTCATGCGCACGGCGCCAGACAAGGTTTGTCTCGCCGACGAATGCGGCGAATGCTGACCAGTGCCACCAACGTCAGGCTTCCCAGCAAATCAACATCGGCTCGGCGCTGAGGCGCGTAGGCGCAACCGCTTTCGTCCTGACTGGTTTGCGTAGCCGCAAGGTCCGGGGTGGTAACCGCTGAGCTACCGGCCGCGCTGAGCGCGCTGCCGCCGGCTGCGCCCACGTTGCCAGCTGTCACGACCGCAGCACCTGCGGTCCCGGTCGAAGTCCCACCACCGCCGCCGGCCTCTGTCGCCGCGTTGCTCGATTGACCCGCGAGACCAACGGCAGCCGACCCAGCTGCGCCTCCGGCGCCGCCCCCACCACTTGCGCTACTCGTGCCCGGGAAGGGAGTTGTGGGACCCAGGCCTTTCGGGGGAACGGTCGACACGCCACCGACGAGCGTCGTCGAACCGTTCTGCGGATCGGCCTTGAGGGTGGTCGGCGCGGGCGGATCGTGTGACCACCAAGGCACGCCTCGACGTTGCGCGTACATCCACGCGACGAACTGCGGGTCATTGAAGACGGAGCGCCACGTGTCATGCCCGCGGTTTTGCAGCAGCGTGTAGATCGGATTGCCCCCGATTGCTCGGATGGCGTCGATCGCGGCCGTGTTTTCGGCAGACGTCGAGTCATTCGAGCCATTGATGGCCCAGATGTTCTGGCGTGCGTAGAGTTCGGCATCCCTAGGATCCGCGGGGCCTGCCGCGGGGCCCGCCGCAGCAAACATCGTGGGATTTCTGCGGATGATGTCCCAAGTGCCGCGCGCGCCCATCGACGGGCCGGCGATGTACAAGCGATCCGCGTCAATCTTGTACTTGCCCATCAGCTCTTTGATGACGACCACGGTCAGTCGACCCTCGAATTTTTCGGGCTGACTGATGGGACTGTTCATGCCCGCGTCACCCCAGCCTGACATGTTCGTCTGGGAGATCGGCACCATGAAAAACGCGGGATTCTTCGGGTCGGTAAAGGCGCCCACGTAGCACTTGCCGTCAGAGCTCAGCGTCCGGTTCGGGGGATTCGTATTGTTGGCAGCGTGCAGGCAAACCCAGAGCGGATATTTCGTCTCTGCCGCCGCATCGTAGCCGGGCGGCTGCACCACGTTGTATTCGAGGACCTCGTTGGTCTGAGGGTCCGTGTACTTGTTCGGCAAAAACTGCTGTGCGCGTGCAGAACTCAAACCGCCGAGCTGGACCGCTAAGCCGAAAATGGGCACAAAAATACAACAGCTTTCGAATCTAGTCATGGGGCTGTCACCTGCGTAGGTGCATCCTCGGCACTCAGCTAGTACAGGGGCAGGGGCCCAAAAAACTGAACGGAAGATTCGTTCTGGTATCAGAAAAGACCCTCATGCTCGACGGGCCTTGCGGCTGTCGGTTGTCTGTCATGCGACTGCGAAGCGCGCTCCTGCGCAACGGCAACCCTGAACGGTGACGAACACTTCACCTATGCGCACGACATCGCGCACGAAGACCGCCGTTAGGACGCCGACGTGGCCGCGTCATGGTATCCTCGGCTCAGCGCCACGCGCAGCTCACGCTCACACGAGGCAAAGGCTGGCCTCGTGTGAGCGGGCAAAATGGCATGACAGCGATCGACAAATCCGCGAGAAGACGGGCTGAGTGTGTGCGCAGCAACCCGCGGTGTGACGGACGGAAACGCCCGCGCCGGCCTTTGGGTTCGTTGCCACGACTGCGGGAGGTGAACGATCAGGCGCCGCCGAGTTGCCCCCAAACGCTCAGTTCAGCGCGCGCGACTCTAGCGGTCTATCTCATATTGACGGCGTGTTCGTCGCCGCGATCGGCTTCACTGCCAGCAGCTGATTGCGCCGCCGTTTCCAACACCGGCCGTCCTCGCGCTGAGCCGCCTTGCGAACCACCAATCCAGGACTTGCCACCCGTCGCTAGCATCCGTTTCAACGTCAATCTCCCAGCGGATCCGGACGACTACCCGTTCACCGCAGACGTTCTCCCAAGCGATTGGCCGCCGCCGCGCTCGACGATTTACCTGTCGGCGGCGGGTAGCTTCGATCCTGAGGGGCAGGCGATCTCGACTTTCTGGAATGCGCTCGATGAGGCCGGAAACTACTTGCCCCTCGAGCCCGAGCCCGCGGCGCTTCGTGCCAGTTTTTTCGTTCCCTACGTAGGTTCCTACGCGATCACGCTCGCGGTAGTCGAGGCCGATGGTGACGAACAACTGACGCAAAGCAAACTCTCGCTCCCGGTCGCTCCTCGACCATGTGCAGTCGACGGTTTCTCTCCTCCTTGTTCGGACGAGCTGGCGGTACCTGGTGGGACGTTCGCGATGGGCTCCGCTGCGGAGATTGGATTTGCGAACGAGCAACCGAGCCACCCGGCGGTCATTGCACCGTTCATGTTGGACAAGTATGAAGTGACCGTGGGCCGCTTCCGCAAATTCCTCGCCGGCTTCAGCGGAGACGGGTTTCCGGACGGTGCGGGTACCCATCCTTTGATCCCGGGAAGCGGCTGGCAATCGGCATGGAACGGCCAGGACAGCCTCAACTTCGCGATGTCCGTAAGCGAATGCGGCGGTCCTTGGACCGACGTGCCAGGTACATCCGAAGCTCGGCCTATCACCTGCGTCACCTGGTACCAAGCCTTCGCGTTCTGCATTGGGGATGGGAAGCGGCTGCCGACCGAGTCCGAGTGGGAGTTTGCAGCCGTGGGCGGAGATGAACAGCGCCCGTACCCTTGGGGCAAAACGCTGCCCACGCCCGAGCTCGCGGTCTACGGCTGCCTTTTCGACGGCCAAGTAGGCTGCACCGACGCCGACCTACCCGTCGTTGGTAGCGTGAGTGCTGGCGCGGGTCGCTTTGGACAGCTCGACTTGGCCGGGAGTGTTTGGGAATGGACGTTGGATGCCTATGCGCCTTACAGCTCCGGCACCTGCGACAACTGCGCCAATCTCGCCGTCGCGGATGACGATGGACGTGTATTCCGCGGCGGAAACTACCTCTACGACGATCAAGCTCAGCAGAGCGATTTGCGCGGAGCCGCGCGCTTGGGCTTTGACGCCAAGTTTCCCGACCCGACTCGCGGTTTTCGCTGCGCTCGCACACCTTGAAGGAGCGCGACTGGAAGGCTTGTAACAGCGTTACAGCGTTACAGCGACCAGGTGGCGCAGACAACAGCACCGGCCGGCGTCTTTTCGACCGGCCGATGCTGAATTCGAGGACGAATTATGCCATCAACTCTGGAAGCGGTCCGCCCGTCACCATGCCCAGCGTGTCCTCAGTCATGCCGTGAGCTGCCATAATCGACAGAAGGATGCGCCCCGTGACCGGGCCGCCCTTCGGACCTACCAGCTGTCGCGGGGTGCTCGCATGGGTTACGTAGTTGATATGGCGACCGTCGATCTTCATCTTGCCGGCACCCCCGCCCGCGATGAATACGGGCATATCCCAGTGATTGTGAGTCGCGCCATCGCTGATGTCGCTTCCCAGATAGAACGTGGTGTGGTCCAGGAGTGTGCCGTCGCCCTCTTGTATCTGGTCCATCGCCGCGAGCAGCGTGGCAGCCTGCTGCACTTCCCAGGTGTTGATTTGGGTCAACTTCTTGAGCTTGGCAGCGTCACCGTCGTGATGGGAAGTCGCATGGTGCGGCGATGAACTTCCGGTTAGGAAGTTGTAGTCGTTGTTGCTCGTGCCGTTGCCGAGCATGAAGGTAATCGCGCGAGTCATGTCGCATTGCAGGGCCAGGCGCATCAGTTCGACGAACATCGGCATATGGTTCTGCAAAATCGTGCTGGGTGTCACACCACGATCGAAGTTCAAGGTCTCTCCGGCCGTCGGTCGAGTATTCGGTGTACAACCCGCTGCCAGCGGGGTCGACGACATGTTCTGGATTTGGAGTTCGAGCGCGCGCACGGACGCGCTGAACTGGTCCAGCTTGATCTTGTCCGAGGGACTCAACTTGGTCCCCAGGGTGTCTGCCTGGCCCTTGACCAGATCCAGAATGCTGGTCCGGTCTGCTACGCGTTGCTTGGCGGCAAGGGCAGCGGCGTCCGGCGCGGCGCCTGACATGGAGGGGGCAACGAACCCCTTGAACAGCTTGTCCCAGAGGAGACCAGGATCATAAATGTTCGGTTGCGGTGCTCCCTTGATCCAAGATATCGCGCGCGAGAACGTGCAGTCGACCCGATCGCACAAACCATTGTCGCCTTGCAGGCCGAGGTTCAGCACCGGGAACTTCGTCTGGGAGCCGCCGGCCGGATTCAGCACCGGCAACATGAGCTGATCCACGCTCGTCCGTACTTTGGAAGTCAGGTTGCCATTGACGGAAATCCCATTCAGGAAGATCCCCGTGCCCGCCCCGTGATCACCGGGAGGATTGCCTGGAACACTGAGCGCCTGGTTGTCGGTACCCGACACGATCAAGATCTTCTTGCGAATCACCTCGAGCGGTGTCGTAGCCGGCGTTGCCACCCAATCGGTTACGCCAGCTTGGCTGCCCAGAACCGGCGTCCAGGTTTGCATGTTCATGCCATTCGGGATGAACCAGGCCATGAAGCGCTTGGGGAAGGCCATGGCCTGAGCGCCAGCGCGCCGGGTCCAGAAAGCGGACTCCAAGAAGGGAAGCGCCAGAGCGACACCACCGGCTCCCTTGAGCACCACACGACGTGAAATCTTTGCGGTCATCGAGCTCTCCAGTTTCGCATTGATGGGCGGTTCACAAGGCCTCGCCGCGGGCGGTGAGGAAAGCCTCGCTGTGTGCGATGGCCTTGATCAGATCAGTCCAAGTAGGTTTCGCGCCAATTTGATCTGCGACCCCTCGAATGTAGCCGCGGCCGTCCGGCTGTTCGAAGCTTCGCCCCACACCGAAGGTCATGACCTGCTTGGTCAGGCACCAGGTCAAGCGCGGGTCATTGGCCACGTAGTTGGCAAGGGAAGTTGCCCCGTCTAACATCGTCCCGTCCAGCGTCGCGATCTTGGCGTTGATATCGATGCCGTTGTCCTGGAGACGGTACTTGCCGATGGCGTCGTAGTTCTCGAGCGTCACCCCGAGGGGGTCGATCAGATTGTGGCAACTCGCACAGTAGGCTTGTTCACGGTGCTGCTCGAGGACTTGTCGCACTGTGCCGGAGCCTTCGGCTGGCAGGGCCGGAATTCCGGGAGGAGGCGCGGGAGTGCCATCGCACAGTAGATTCTCGAGCACCCAGACGCCGCGTTTGACCGGTGACGTTCGCGCGGGGAGAGAATTGACTGTCAGGAACGTCTCCTGCGTGAGCAGCCCCATGCGGTGAGCATCCGCAGGAAAGGTAACCTTCGAGAAACCCGTCACGCCCGGACTGGTCAGACCGTAATGCTTCGCCAAACTATCGTCGACGAAGCTGAAATTCGCCGTGAGCAGAGCGGGCAGCGGCAAATTTTCCGTGATGAGGTCCGCAAAGAACAGACTGGTCTCTTGCGGAGCCGACAGTCGAAGCGAATCGCTGTACTGACCGGCAGGAAAGATTTGGTCATCTGGTGCCACCAGAGCCGTATCGAGTAGCGACAACCAACGCGCGCCGAAATTTTGCACGAAAGCGGTCAATTTCCCTGGGTCGGCGAGCAGGCGATCGATTTGAGCGTCGTAGCTTGCCGCACCAGCCGTCAGTTGCGCCGCTGCCGCTGCCGCCGTCAACTGTGGGTCCGGCATGGTGGAGCCAATGAAGTACGACAAGCGCGTCGCTAACTCGTAGTCGGTAACCTTAACCGGCGTCGTTGAACCGATGACGGCTGAGCGCTCGACCCGAAACAAGAAGTTGGGCGAGAGCAAGACCGCCTGCAACGCTCCGGAGAGGCCTGGCGTCGGATCGTTGTGCGCCGTTGCGATCGACGTACCCAGTGTGACGAACGGGGTCACCTCGTCGGCCGTGACCGGACGCCGGTAAGCTTTTGCCAGGAATGGCGTCAAGATGCTCGTAAGGCACATCGACATGTTGCTGAGCGTGGGCTGACAGCTGATCACGCGAGTGCGAACGGGATCGCTTGCGGGGCGGCCTACCAGCTCGGCGACCAGGCCCTCGGCAGCTGCATCGAGTTGCGCAAACTTCAGGTCCGAAAAAACCAGAGTCTGCCCGTTGGTGTCGAACAGCTCGTTGATCTCGTCTTCCGGAACCATGTAGGTTCGGCTGGGTTGGGTCATAGTACCCAGCAGGTCACGAACCGTGTTGTCGTATTGCGTATTGTTCAAGCGAGCGAGGACCACGCGACCTGCGTCGAGATTCGTCGTCGGCGGGGCTGTCCAGAGCCCGCCTGGTGCGGGGGCCGTTGCTGAACTTCCGTCTGTCGAGCCAGGGCCGTTGCTGCCCGGCCCTCCATTGTTGTCCGGCGTCCGCCCATCAGAACCCTGCGGTGAGCTGACGACGCCCGTACAAGCCAACGCTGAGCTGGCCAGCAACAACGGAGTGAGCCAGCGCCGGGAAATCCCCAAACGGGCTATGGTATTCGACATATTGCGAGCCTCCATCAAGAGTGGGACGGAAAATCGGTTCGCCGAGAGTTGCTTAGCAGCGTATTGACGGCTGCCAACGCGGGCCCGCCAACAGCGCGGAACCGCAGCGTCTCTTGCGTCCATCCGTGTAATCAGACAATGGGCGCCGTTCGGGAGTACTTTTCTTGATAATTGCAGGACGGTCTTCGAGTGCCCCGGCCGGCCAGAAAATTGGCGCGCTATCCGAAAAGGGCTCGGAGCGTCGCTCTACCCAGCGTTCGTTGCGTCGTCGTCCCTTTCTACAAAGCGATGACACCTAGGGACAGGCGTACGATTCCCTTGTTGCGCATCCCAAGCCGTGCGCGCTGGGACGTTCCAACTGCAGGGACCAAGTGGCCCGGTCCAGGGCGTCGAACTGGGGAGGGTCAGTTGAACGGAGGCATCAAGTAGGGCTCAGCCGGCGAGGTGTCGTCGGCACGGTGAACTTGCAAGACCTTTGGCTCCGTCAACCAGGCCTCGAGGGCTGCCATCTGGCACGCGTCGAGCGGTGGACCGTCGGGCGGCATTACCCGAGTACTGGTGCAGCTGGGCGGGTTGGCCCCGCGCACCACATCCATCACCACGGTGTAGCGAATCGGCCCGGGCGTCTGCTTGCAGAACTGGTTGTGCGAGCCGGCAGTGATCCAATCGTAGGCATGGCTAAAGCCGCACTTATTCGTGCCGTCGGGGCAGAGCGAGTTGACGGTCGAGCTATCATCGGTGACGTGGCAGCCATTGCCTTTGCCTTTGCCGCACGAAGTGTTGAGCCAGGGCCCGACGTCGGCTTTGAAGCTCACCGGGCTCGAAAGCATGCAGCCGGGTGGTATCATCGGCCCTCCTCCGGCCGCGCTCGCGGTGCCCGAACTTCCGGCGCTGTTGCTCGCGCCGCCGGAGCCACTGCCGGCGATCATCCCCCCGCTGCCGCCGCCGGAGCCACTGCCGCTCGAGCCAGCCGTAGCGGCTCCGCCAAGCGGTGGGGCGCCCGACGACGAAACCGTGCTGCCGCCCGTGGCTACGCCGGCGGACGTTGGAGCACCAGCAACACCGCCCGTTGCGCTGCCGCTTGCGGTGGAGGCTTGGCCGCCAACTCCTGCGGCGGACGAGGCGGGATCGGCTGGTGGCTCGACCGCGCAGGCGCCCCAAAGCAGCGCGAGCGACAGAACGAAGGATTGCGCGGCGCGGGAACTGACACGTTTCTTCATGGCCATCGCGCTCAGGCAGGTTGCTTTTTAGCGCAATTACTCAATGGTTCGAAGCTCGCGGACGGATGGACGCAAGAGACACGGCGGTTCTGCGCTGCCAACGCGGGCCTGCCAACAGCGCGGAACCGCAGCGTCTCTGGCGTCCATCCGTGTAATGAGACAATGGGGGCTGCTCGGGAGTCCTTTTCCTAATAATTTACGGGCGGTCTTCGAGTGGGCCCTGCCCGGCCAGAAAATTGGCGCCCTATCCGAAAAGGGCTCCGAGCGTCGCCCTACGTAGCGTTCGTTGCGTCTTCGCCCCTTTGTACAGAGTGATGACACCTCGGGACAGGCGGACGATTCCATGGCCGCGAACCGAGTAACGGCATGGGTGCTCGCTGTCACGCTGTTGCTGCCAGCGGGGTGTGGCACCGACGCGACCCGTGCCGCGGGCGGCCCGGCTATCAAGCGGCCGGGCTGTGTAGGAACGGCGCCAAACTGCGCCGGCGCCAGCAAGGAATGTTGCGCGTCTCAAGCAGTGCGCGGTGGCACCTTCCAACTCAACAACGAGACTGACCCCGTCTTTGCCACGACGGTCGGCGACTTCTGGCTCGACAGCTACGAGGTCACGGTGGGCCGGTTCCGCCGATTTGCGCTTGACTATCCAGCGACGGTGCCAGCCGCGGGGAGCGGAAAGAACCCAAGAAACGCCTCCGATCCCGGCTGGGAGGCCGCCTGGAACAGGTTCCTGCCCGTCGATCGAGACACGCTCGTCGCGAACGTCCAGTGCGATGCCGCCTATCAGACGTGGGACAGCGGCGATGAGCTGGCCATGAATTGCGTGACTTGGTTCGAAGCAAACGCGTTCTGCATTTGGGATGGCGGTCGCCTACCCACCGACGCCGAGTGGAACTACGCGGCAGCGGGAGGCGCCGAGCAGCGCGCTTACCCTTGGTCGAATCCGCCCAGCGACGAGACAATCGATGCTTCGTTCGCCGTGTTCTCACCTGCGACTTACGTCGCGCCGGTGGGCTCCAAGTCGCCGCGGGGAGACGGAAAATTTGGTCAGTCTGATTTAGCGGGTAACGTTTGGGAGTGGGTCCAGGATTGGTACGTGCCGTATCCGAACTCGGCGTGCGACAACTGCGCTGCACTCGTGCAGCCTCCGGAGACGTCCGAGCGCGTGATCCGCGGCGGCAGCTCCTACGACAGCTCGTCTTACCTCAATTCGTTCGTGCTCGACGTATACGATCCCTCCACGCGGCTCAACTACATCGGTTTTCGTTGCGCGAGGAATCGCTGACTCCCTCGCGTAAGGGTCTGCTGGTTGGTATCTCTCTAGGGCTGTGGTGCGGCTCTTGCGGGGCTCGCCCCGACGCCGATTCGAGGAGCGGAGGGGCAGCTGCTTTGCCGGGCTTTGCCGGCGCCGGCGGAGCAGCACCCGATATTGCATTTGGCGGAGGAGCAGGAGCAGGAGCAGCCCTGTTGGAAACAGAGGCTCGAACACTCGTCGTCGACACGACGTGCGGCCTGGAGACGAGCGAGTCTTGTCCTGACGATCCGGCGACGGACGGTCACTGCGGCCTCGAGGAAGCGGTCCGCGCGCTCGGCGATCTAAAGTCGGAGTACGGCTGCGTTTGGTCTGGCAGTATCGGTGGTGACGCCAGCATCGTCGTCCCCAATTCCGGGGTGTTCCGGGTTCGTTCAACCTTGCACCTCGTGACCGCGGTGACCATTCGGTCCGCAGTGCCGGGGAGCCTGGCGACGATCCGGGGTCCGGACGAGAGCGACCTGTTCGGCGTCGCGCCGAGGTTGCCGGTGGCGATCAACTTCCAGGATTTGCACTTGATTGGCGCTGGGCGAGCGCTCGCGACGCAATCGAGCGGGATCGCGATCTCCGGCGAGACGCCCGACGCGGGGGCGACGGTCAACGTGACGCGCTCCTGGATCGAACAGTTCTCGAACGGTGCGATCGTTGCCACCGACGTCAACTTGAACGTCGTGGATTCTACCTTGGGCGACAACAACAACGACTATGGTGACGGCGGGGGCGGTATCTTCTTCGATACGAACGGGGATGCCGCATCGCAGATCGACTTTTTGACGGTGTCGAACTCGAGCATCGTGCGTAATCATTCGACGAAGGGTGGCGGCATCCACATTCAGTCGAGTAGCACCTCTCGCATCACGAATTCGACCATCTCGGACAACCTCACCGACGGTGGACACGGCGGTGGGATCAGCTTTGCCAACAATGCGGGGCCACTCGCCGACGGCGTCTTACGGATCGTTGGTTCGACCATCGCCTTCAACGGCAGCACTACCTTCCCCGGCGCAGGCATCGCGGTCGGTGCCAACCAAGACTTGTTTCCCGAAAACGTCAACAATCGAATCTATCTTGGTGGCAGCGTCATCGCGGCCAACTGCATGGCCCGGGCGAACCCGGACGGTACGTTCGTCTGCATTGCACCGAGCGATTTTTCTGGCGATCTTTACGGGCTTCAGGACTCTCTGCTGGGCAGCAGCGATTCCACGACGCTGGTCGGCCCGGACCGCGGCGGAGATGGCCTGAGTGGCGTCGCTCGAACTGATGTTGACCCTGGATTGGACCCGGCGCTCACCGACCAAGGTGGCGTGGGAGAGCATCACCCGCCGGTCCATCTGCTGGAGGGCACTAGCGTTGCGATTGATGCTGCGACCGTGCTCGAGACGGAGAACACCTTCGACCAGACACACCGACTGCGCGGCACGGCTCATACCTTGCAGAAATTGCAGACATTCGATCTCGGTGCGGTGGAAATGCCCTAAACAGCCACACTTTTGAGAATCACCGAACTTGTCTAAACAGCCGGCAATGGACAAAGCCCGTCCGCCGGACAAGGAAGCTCAGGGGTGGTCGAGCGAACCAACTCTCCGTGCCTACTGAAGCACGTGGCCGACCGCCGCGCTTGCCAATATTTGCGCCAACCCGTTCGGACACTGCAATTCATTGTTGGGATTACAACGGCCAGGACCAGGTGGGCGACGGTACGACTCAAGGTCTTCTGATGGGCGAATTGGCGCAGCTCGCCAGCGGCTACGGAACGAAGCTCCAATCTCGTCAGTGAAGGGGGCTCACACCAGCAAACCTTTTCTCTAGTTCTCTAGGCGGGCGGTTTGCGAGGAATCTGATCGGCACCGAGACGGAAGATGATGAAATCTTTAGTGACGTTGCCGGCGCCGCCGGGCCACATGAACGGGCTGCCTACCGTTCGCGAGGCTTCCCAGTCGAACCACATCCAGTGGGCGGTGGGGTCAATCTCGCAGGCGACCCGGAACTCGTTGCCGGGCACGGCCATCGCGGCGCGAGGCGTGCTGTTGTCTTCGCCGAAGGCGACCTTGCCATTGGCGGTCCCGGTCGCGTTTACCCAGCCAACGCTCGACGTCGTCGGGTCCAGCGCGCCGGCGTTGCACTTGACAATGTACGCGTTGATGGTCGCCAAATCGGGACCGCCCGATCGAGGATCGTAGTCTTCACCAGTAGCGCACGCTTCCCACTTGCCGACGCCCGTGAAGACCGCCTGCGCGCCGTCGCGGAAGAACTTCGCGATCACGCCCTGCGTGGACTGCTGGTCTGCGTAGCCGATGATGTACAGAAAGCCCCCCGCGTTCGCGTCAGCCGCCGGCACTACGTACTGTTCAGGTCCCGAGCCCACTGGACAGTCAAAAATCTCGGCAGAAGTGGCATTCTCGACGCCGCCAAAGTAATTAGCCAGTTGCGTGTTAGTGCCGTAGCCAAACCCGTACGCGTTGTCGGCGGTGATGATCACGTTCACGTCGCTCGGCAGATCGGGCACGGCTGCGTCGGCGCCCGTGCCGCCTTGGTCGACCGTGAGGTCGACCCCCAAACTGAAGCTGCCCCCCAAGCTGACACTGCCACCGTTGCTCGGCGTGCCCGCCGTCGTCGCCGCACCCGACGTGTTCACGCTACCGCTCGCGCCATACGCCGGCGTGATCGTGCTATCGACCTCGTTCGAACAAGCCAACGCGACGCAGAGTAGCGAGCCCAGACCAACGATGTGAAGTGAGCGCATGGGGACATCACTGTGACGCAAGTTTTGCTGAGCGCCAAGCGCCCGCTGAATCAACAACACGAATCGGTGAGGTTGAGAAACCACCCTGCACTTCCGTCACTTGCGTTCGCCCCCGACCTGGGCGTCGTTCTTCGAACTTTCGGTGCAGGGCTTCTGAGCGCGCCGGAGCGGCCTTCGGGAGGGCCCGAAGCCGTTCATGGGGGCTCACTGGGCCTTGGGGAGGTTGAGGAGTGGCAACGGCCAGCTCGGGCCCACCCCGATAAATTACCTACGCGCTCAAGAAAGGTTAGTCAACGTCGCCCCCTTTGCTTATCGAGTGCTCGCATCGGCGATCGAAATTCGTTGCAGCCGCTAAGGAGCAGACCGTGCTGAGAGACTCGAGTCGCAGAGCTCACTTGGGTTGCCTATTCCTCTCCGTTGCGGCGTGCAGCCCCTCGGCAACGAGCGCATGGCCTGCCACGTCGGATGCGGCCGCGGGAGCGGCCAGTGGCGGGGCCGCAATGCAGCCCGACGGCGGGCTCGCCTCATCAATGCCTGGGGGGGCCGCATCGGTCGGCGGCGCCAGCTCCGCTCCTCCCGAGCTGACGAGGGAGATTGCCGATCCTGCGCTCAATCGGCGCCTGGTGGTCGGTGCGTTTGCTCTCGTTGGAAACCTGCGTGACAGCTGCACGCAAGGGGAGTCGACAGAGGGAGACCGCTGGTGCGCCCTCAGCCGAACGATCTCCAACACGCGCACGGAGCTGTGGGTCGTGAATTTCACGCGCGCGATCGCTGCGAAGGCGCCCATTGCCTGCGACGGCACGAGCCCGGACTGCCTGAAGGTCAGCGACGACCTTTGGGTCGACTATCAGTTCTGGGGTGACTCGCAGCCCGTCGCGCAACGCTTCGAAGGAGACACGCTGATTTTTCACTCCGGCCCAGCCAGCACGCGTGACCCCTACGACGGTGGGATCTGGGCCTGGCGTCCTGGCTGGCAAACCGCATTGAAGCTGACCGATCACGGTGTGTTCTGCTTTGCCAACCCGCGCTCGACGTCGATTGCCTGCGTCAGCAATGCAACGATCGACAAAGACTTCAGTAACCTGTTGGCGATGCCTTACTATCGCGAGTTCGACTTGATGCTGGGAGTGCTGAGCGATCCCGACCAAGGTCAGCTCACCCGCGCAGCACACGTCGCGCACGCGCCCGATGACCTGAGCTTTCGCTTCCGCTTTTCTCCAGACGGGGAGTACCTGGCCTATTCGAGCGTCGCAACGCTCGGGGCGGCCGAGACCGTGCAAGTCCTCCGCGTGCGTGATGCAGGAGCCGCCGCGCCGTCGCCCATTTTGAGCGGTGCCTCCGAATGGGAGATCGCCCACGACGGCAGGAGCATCTATTACCTCGCGGGCTACGACCGAAGTCTGGGGAACATCGCAACTGGCACCTTGCACGTCGCAAATTTTCCCGATGGACAAGGCAGCGTCGAGCTCACGCCGCTCGTGCGTTCTTTCGAGCTGATCGGCGTCTTCGACCGGAGCTTCAAGTCCGAAGATCGAGGTTTAGTCGCCGTTGCGGGCGTTCCGGACGTGTCCCTGGCCCCGGTCGTGATGCTCGAGCCCCGCGTCGCTGACCGGTCATTTCAGCTCCAGCGCGGCGCGATCAGCGCCAATGTCTCGACGGACCTGCAGCACACGCTGTACTTCACACCGCTGAAGGGCAACCCGGTAGCGCTCGTGGCGCACAACGATGGGTCTGGGTCCTGTCAGCTCACCACCGACAGCAAGGCCGAAACCTTCTACGCCGAGTTCACGGACAGCGCGGCGTGGGTGGCATGGATCGAGCACAAGCGAACTGGCACGCGTTCGGAGCAAGGCTGGCTCGCGCGACCAGGTGACTGCGGGGACCGATTCCAATTCGGAGAGCACGTGCTCGACTACTGGCTCGCCGGAGACGACTTCGTGCTCTTCAAGGGTTCGGACGCCGATTCGTCGACGTTTTGGCTCCAATACACGAGGATCGCGGGTGCCGCGGGGAAACCGCAAGCCTTACGTGAACAACCGGACATCAACACGCAGATCATCCGAACCGCTGCGGGCACTTGGTTCGTGTACTCAGCATCCTCCCAGCCGGAACAAGCCGACCAGGGTCTGTTTGCCTACGGTCCGCTGAATCCGTGACCGAAAACGGCGCCGCCTTCGGCAAATGCCGAGGACTATGACCGCGAGCCAAGGCGAGTGAGCAGCCGGCCGTGCGGGTGGGAGAGCAACGGCGCACGACCCCGACGAGTTGCCAGCCCGAGGAACCTCGACCGCGGGTGTGCCGTTGCTGCTCGTATTTCCGCTGCCACTGACGCCCGGGCTCGCAGCGGCGTTTGCGTCCGCGATGCAGGCGCCCTTGCTGCAGGCGAAGCCTGCGCGCCCGCACAATTGCAGGTTCGACCCGTTGTCCGCGACCCCATCGCAGTCGTCATCGAACGCGTTGCATTCTTCGGCGCGTGGTTGACCGGGAATGCACGCCTCTGCGTCGCAACCTTGAGCGTAACGAGCGCACCAACCGATCCCACAGGCCGCCCGCGCGTCCTCGTCGACGCGGCCGTTGCAATTGTCATCACGGTTGTTGCACGCCTCCATTGCGCCCGGATAAATCGTTGGATCTTTGTCGTTGCAGTCGTTGTCGCACAGCCCGTAGCCGAACGGGGGCTTGCAGCCTGTGACCGTGGGTTGGCCACTGACGCCGTGGCCGTCACCGTCCGTGTCGGTGCAAAACGCACTTGGTTGCAGGTTCTGGTCGATTTGTCTGTCGCAATCGTTGTCTTTTCCGTCACAGATCTCGGCCGCGCCCGGGTAAACATCTTGGTCGTTGTCGTTGCAGTCATCACCCTGCGCCGCATAGTTCTGGGGCCAGCTGCAGCTCACGAGGTAGCCGGAGGACTCCGCGCCCACGCCGTCCCCATCTGCGTCCCGGAAATACTTGGTGCCGGTGCAGCCGAACGGGATGCTAAACGCGCCGATGCCTTCGCCGTCACCGCTCGAACGCCCGTCACCGTCGGCAGAGTTCGCCCAGACGGAAAAGGCAACGCCGCCGGGCGTGCTCGGCGCGGTCCACCCCACTTGAAACGTCGTTGTCCCCCCGCTACCGATTCGTGACTTCGTTTGCGTAACGCCCAGGCCCATCAGCTTGGTTCCCGCGTCCACGATGTTGAACGTGCCCACGTTGCTCGAATCCAAGTAAAACCCGGCGCTGGTGCCGTTGGTTTGTGAAACCGCGATCGTCAGCGTGGTCATCTGGCCCGGGTTCAATGCCATGGGGTCGGCCGTGATCGTCACGGTTGCGGGCTTGCCGCCGGTGTGACAGCCGCCACAACCTCCGGTGGCCATGCCGCTGGCATGAGCGCGTGCAGGGCGGCTCGCGCTGAGCACGAACAATAGGCTCAACGCACACCAGAGCAGGGTGAAGGGCCACACGCGCCGCCGAAACAGTGGCGGTCTGGACTGCGCCCGGGTTGGATGATGCACTGACTCTCCACTAAGGGGCTCACCGCGTTCTTCCTTTGCGAGCTTCTGGCCGCACCAGGCGCAGCTGCGGCCAACTACAACGTGCTCCTCTTGCCCCCCTGGCTGCTGAGAGCCCCGCTGGCGCACCGAGCACGCTGGGCGGGAGCAGCGGTTCTGGCGCGAGCCAGCAGAGCGCCGGAGCTGGAGGCACCGCCGGCGCTTCCGGAATGGGCGCCACGGGCGGCGGAAGTGACCCGGGCAGCGACGGCGATGGCGACTTCACCATCATGCCTCCGTACGCGGGCACGGTGCAGCCGAGCAACGTGCCGCACAGTGCCAAGTTCCAATTCACGCTGCAAACGAGTCAGATCTACCCGGGCGGGAGCCGCCCCATCACGGTCTTCATCCGCAAACAGTACGTCGACGGGACCGAGGCCGCGTTCATCATCATCACGGACGGCAATGCGCCAGCCACGGGTTTGCCGGAGATCGTGACTGCCGCCGAGAATCACTATCAGGACACCGATCCGACCACGCGCATTCCGCCGCTGGTGTTCGTGTTCGTGCCGCCGGGCACGAACCGCAGTGGGGAATACGACACCGTGTCCGATGCGTATTCACGTTTCATCAACACCGAGGTGCTGCCGCTCGTCTCCGCCAATGCGGATATCAAGGCGACTTACCCCGGCTTCAAGCTGACCTCGAACCCGGACGACCGCGCCGCCTATGGCTGTAGTTCGGGCTCGCCCGCGGCCATGGGACTGGGCTGGTTCGCCGACTTCCGCCGGATTGTCTCGTATTCGGGCACGTTCGTCGCGCTGCAGATGACCGCCGACCACCCGCTCGGTGCCTGGGAGTATCCAGCCATGATCCTAGCCGCGCCGCCCAAGTCACTGCGCATCTTCCTGGAGGTGGGCGAAATGGACAACGGCTATGACACCCCCGAGACTGGGCACCGCAATTGGGTCATCGGCAATCGCAATATGGCAGCCGCCCTCAAGATGCAGGGCTACCATTACCGTTTCTTGTATGCGATGGGCGCCGGCCACTGCGACGGTTCGGTCAAGTCGAAGACCTACAGCCAAACGCTGAACTGGGTCTGGCGCGGTTACGGCGAGAACTAGCGCTATTTCGCCCGTCTTTGGCACGAGCAGATCGCGACTATGAGTCGGGCTTGAGTTCAACCGCCGGATTGCTCTTTTTTTAGAAGTTGGGTCAGCCTTTGGGCGGTTTGTTCGAGGAGTAGGCATGGAGGTGTCCTGTCGGCTCCGGGTCCGTCTGCAGGGGTCGTTAGTTGGGGTCGATGGGGTTTGAGGCGACGAAGCGACTGGCTTTCGATCGACTATGCGCGGTGGGCGAGCCGGGTTGGGTGGGACCCTGTGTGAGGCTCGGTCGCAGGTGGGGGTTCGAGGGGGCAGGTGGCGGCGCATTCTATCGGCCGGGCTTCCGGAGCCTTGGCTCCGCGCCATCGCGATCTTCGCGCTCATCCACCGACCGATCTTGCCGCTCTCTTTTGTCGCGCTCTTCGCGCAGTGAGAGGGTTTAGGGTTGGGCGTGCACCTCCAGGGTGCGTGCCTGCGCTTGCAGGCTGTGAGCAAGTTGGCGAGTGCCACGGCTACTGGCCGCCGCGAGAAGTTTGGGATCGTAGGGTTTGCTGTCGCGCCACATGGCCCAGAGCACACCGACAAGGCGTCGAGCGAGGGCCGTTACAGCAATTTTTCTGCTGCGTCGCTCAGCAACGGCTTCTGCCCAAACGCGCAACGGCTCTTTGGCATCGCGATGACGGAGCACGCCCCAGGCGCCTTCGATCAAGAGCGAGCGCAGGTACGGATTGCCTTTCTTGGTGATGGCGCCGAGGCGCCGCTTGCCCCCGGAGCTGTCTTCGCTAGGCACTAGACCGACATAGGATTCGACCTGATGAGGAGAGCGAAAACGTTTGGCGTCGTCGATCACGCTGACGAAGCAAGCCGCAATGATCGGCCCTACCCCTGGCGCCGTCATCAGAAGTTTGACGACGGGCTCGGTCTCGCAAAGCTCCGCAAGTTTAGCTTCGGCTGCAGCGATCTCAGGGTTAATTGCGTCGAGCTGTTTGAGAAGCGGCTCGAGTACGGCGAGCACATTGCCCGCGGCCCGACGCGCTTTTCGGACAAAAATCCCGACGGTGCACTTGGGAAGCACGACCCCTTGCTCGCGCGCCAGCCCTCGGCAAGTGGTGATGAGGTTGGCTCTTGATTCGACGAGCGCACGACGCACACCGAGCCAACGTCGGAGCTCGCGTCGATGCGGCGACAGCACGTGCGCCGCCGGAATTCCCCCTCGGTCGAGCGCCAAAGCCAAGACCTCGGCGTCGATGCGATCGGTCTTTCTGCCGTGTTGCCCGATGCCGAGGCGCCGGCTGCGGGTCGTATCGACGAGCACGACCTCGTTGCCCCAGCTACGCAGCAGGTCGTGCACATGCCACGCCTCCCGGCACGCCTCGATCGCAACGACGGCCGGTTGCTCCTTTGGCCCCAGCAGTGACGATAAGGTTTCGACCGAGGTGACGGTCGCTCGCTGCACGACTGCCCCATTTTTGACCTCGCAAAAGGCCGTCTTCCGTACGCCAAGGTCGAGTGCTATTTTACGCATGGCCGATCTCTCCTTTGGTCTCCCGTCTATTGCGCCTTCTGAGCGCGTGGAGACACCGGTAGGGAAACCCGCCGGTGAGAGATCGGCTACTTCTGACGCCGCTTCGCCGGGATTGCTGCCGGTTGCGACGACCTTTTCAGTCTCGCCGCCCGACTCATCCCATCTATCGGAGCAGCCACAGGCCAGGCGAGAAACCGGCGCGACCGGCACCGCTTGCGTGGCAGGCAAGGAACTCGCGTTCTGCTCAGGATTTGGCTGCGACGGCCCAACCCGTGGCGGCGGCGCAAGCCGCCGCCATCGGTGGGCCCCAATCACTCGCGATAGGCAGCTGACTGGCTCTGGCGCGGCTACAAGGCAAACTGAAGCGGGGCATCGCGCGCGACGCGCTTTTGCGCCTCACCGAGGTTGGTCCTGGCTTGCCCGCTGCGCGTGAATGATCACTGGTACGCGCACCTCGTCTGCGATCAGATCGTCACGTTTGCCGGCGTAAGTGATCCCGAAATCCTTGCGGTTGAAGCGAGCCTCCCCGTCGAGGTCCACGTCAGTGGGCCGAACATGGACCGTGGCAGGAATAGAAATCAGTTTGGTGACACCGTGTAGCTCTAGGTTTCCGATCACCGTGTTGGTGGCGGCCATCTCACCACCGCTTGTGACCGACGTCGACACGAAACGCGCCTTCGGGAACTTGGCGACATCAAGGAAGTCGGCCGACTTCAGGCGCTTCGCAAGCTTCGGGTCACCCACGCGTAGCGAGCCGACGTCTATCTCCACCGTGACCGAGGCGGAATTCGGATTGTTCCCAACCACGACGATGCTGCCCGTGAAGGCGGCGAACGAGCCCTCGTGCTTGCCGGTCACTTGGCTGCCGACGAACCCAATCGTCGATTCGGACGAAGGCGATTCGAGCGAAGAAGAGAACGTGTATCTCACCGGCTCCGTGCTCACGACCGCCGTAGCGGCCGGCGCAGACGCCACCGGTTGAGAGCCGGAAGCCGGGGGCTTGGCCTTGCTCGAAGGCTTGCTGCAGGCACCTGCGGCGAACAGGCTGAGCCACCCGACGAGGGCGAGACGAGAGAGTGGGGTCATGTTCATCGAACGCATCCTAGACAAAGCCTTTCTCGACATCCCCCCCTTTAACGCTGATTCGCGGGCGCGAGAGTCGAGGCTGACACGTGGGGTTCGTTTAAATGCTCCGCGGACGCGACCCTCAGCCGGCTGGCCGCGTGTTGTCGTCAAAAATTCAACTGGTGCGAATGTTTGAAGCCTTCCGTGGGCACCGCCGAGCTCGGCAACGCTTTCGTCCACCACCTACGCCACCGGCCTAGGGTGCGCGCTGGTACGCCTGTGACCTCGCTCGCCATGCGCAGGGTCTCGAGGGCCAGCGCCAGCGCCGACGCCAGCAGCACGAAGGCTTCCAAGTACACGCGCCGGCCCAGAAACCGCAGCGACGGCGGCAGCGCTCGCTTACGGCAACCCTCGCGCCCGCAGGCACAACGAGTGCCGCAGCCTGAACGCTTCCCGGGCCTCGGCGATCTGCCCGCCTCGCGGCTTCCGCCCGTAGTTGCCTTGATGGAGCGGTCCGCCGCAGTGCCGGCGGCCCGCGGACGCCACGGCCCCGGCGATCTGCCGGTCAAATTCCTCCAAGCTCGCGAACCACTCCTCTCCGAGCACCGACTCGTGCGAGATTGGCAAAATCTCAGCCTTTTTGCGGCCGAAGGCGCTGCGTTCCGTAGCCGCTGGTTTCTTCGAGCTGTCCCCCTCAACCCTCTATGCTTACGGCTGCTTTCGGACTAAACGATCTTGCCTTGAAACGCGCGCAACGCTTTGAGGTGGTTTGCTTTCTCGCTACCGCGCTGTCGGCTCTCAGCCCAGCGTGCAGCAGCAGCGATGCTCCGGCCACTATCGGTTCTGCGGGCGCTGGAACCGCAGGCGCCAGCACCGGAAGCGGTGACGCGACGCGCGGTGCCATGTATTTCAAGACGGTCACCGGTGGCTGTAACCTCTGCCACGGCAACATGGCAGAGGGGGGGCAGGGGCCGAACATCACCAGCTCGGTCAAGTTCGGCATCGGTTCCTGGACCGAAGCTGACTTCCTGAACGCGCTTCGAAACGGCATCGGCAAGGGCGGGAAAGTGCTCTGCCCGTTCATGAATACCGTTCCGCCGTCCGTCCTGTCCGACTCGGGCGTCGCGGACATGTATGCATTCCTCATGTCCACTCCAGCGAACGAGACGACGATACTAGGTTCAAGCAAGGGCACCTATCTGTGTCCTTGAACTGGGCCCTGTCCCAGAATTGCGGCTTCTCGATGCTGCGCGAGCTTCACGCGGCCGACGTGCGCACGCTGCTCAATGGTGTCGCCGGCATGGGCGCCATCCTGGCTTTCGTTCACTTCGCAGCCGAACGCCGGATTGGGTCTTTTTGGCTGGGCTTCTGCACGGCGCGGGCCTGATCAGTAAGACTCTGCGCATCCCGAAGCCCTCTAGCGGCGGCCCTGAGCGTCAAACAGAACGGCGACGCGCGAGTTTCGTGCCACGTAGGCGCTGCAAGTCCCCCCGCTCGAGGCTGGTGTATCGTCATGACATGCAAGTCAGCGCAGGCACGGCAGCTTGGGTCGCCGAAGAGCTAGAAAAATCGATTGTTCCGACGCATGTTCAGTACATCGAGATTCCGAACAAGTCACCTGCCTTCGATCCAGAGTGGCGAAGCCACGGGCACATGGACCGGGCCGTGGCGCTCTTGGCAGCTTGGGCCAAGGCGCAGTTGCCCGCGGACGCGCGCCTGGAGGTCGTGCGGCTGGGCGAGCGCACCCCCGTGATCTTCATCGAGGTGCCCGCCACTGGCGGTAAGGCTGGCGACACCGTGCTGCTCTACGGCCACCTCGACAAACAGCCGGAGATGACCGGTTGGCGCGCTGGGCTCGGGCCGTGGAAGCCGGTCATCGAAGGGGACAAGCTCTACGGGCGCGGGGGAGCCGACGACGGCTACGCGATCTTCGCGTCGCTGACGGCGATCAACGCGGCCAGGCGCGACGGCTTGCCGCACGCGCGCGCGGTGATCTTGATCGAGGCGTGCGAGGAATCGGGCAGCTACGATTTGCCGTAGCGGCTGACGACGGGCGCGTATTCCGGGGCGGAAACGACGTCTATGAAGATCAAGCTCAGCCGAGCGATTTGCGCGGAGCCGCACGCTTGGGCTTTGACGCAAAATTTCCCGACCCCACGCGAGGTTTTCGCTGCGCCCGCACACCTTGAAACTGCGCGAATTGTGCCCAACTCCGGGAGCGGGCCGCCCGCCAGAGGTCGTCAGTCGGTCGTGAACATGACGTTGTCAATCGTGATGTCGACGTTGTAAACGGGCCCTGTGCCGTTCCACGGCAAGCTCCACGACACCGAGGTGATTTCCTTCGGATCGACGCTCGCTTGGGGCTTGCCTCCGCTCAGGTCGGCCCATTTGACAATTCGGGTCTGGGTATCCGCGCTGACCTGGATGACCTTGGAGGGGGAAATACAAGTGCCATCGTATTGATTGGTTTTGGGCACGCACGTGCCCCACGTGGGCGAGCTCGATGAGTGGGCGCTGTCGACGTCGTCCGCCGACGTCCCGACAATCAGCGTGACCACCGGCGTTTCAGCGCCTCCGTAGGTGCTCGCGCCAGCGGTACCCCCCGCACCAGCGGTACCACTCGCACCAGCGGTACCACTCGCACCAGCGGTACCACTCGCACCAGCGGTACCACTCGCACCAGCGCTACCGCCTAGGCCGCCGCCACCGTCACTGCCTCCACTCCCCGCTGCGGCCCCGTGGGCGAAGGTACCCTTGATATCGAACTTGATGCCGGTGAAAGCAGAGACGTCGAACTTGCAGCTAAGGCCAAAAACCATACCCGCATAGTTGTTCACCGTGCCGGTCGCGTGCCACACGCCCATTGTCGTGTCTTGGGTGACGGGATAGCTAAAAATGCTGGCCGAAAAGTTGTTGGTGTAGTTGCCGAAGCTAGTCCCGGGGTCACTGAAGTCAGTGATGAGTGTTACCGCGGTGTTCGAAACGGTAATCGGCGAGCAGCTCGGCAGGACCGGTGCGGTGCCGCCCGTTCCTCCGCCGGCGATACTCAAAGTCCCGCCGCTATCCCCCCCCGTCCCGCCCGTGCCGGCGGAAGAGCCAGCCGCGCCGCCCACCGCTGCCCCGCCCGGGCTCGTTGTGCCGCCGAGGCCGGTTGCTCCCGCACCACCGGTCGAAGTCGAGCCGGCGCTGCCAGCTGCGACAGGCGCGTCACTGCTGCAGCCGCCGAATAGTGCAACTCCTGCCAAAGCCCCCAGGAGCGCAGCCGCCGAACCGGTACCGTGGCCGCGCGACTTGGACGTGATCTGCATCTGAGCCACAAGGGGTCAGTGCACGCAAAACTTGCCAACTGAGCGCATTAAATGTTCATCAGCTCGGGCAACGGACCGCCAGTGGCTTCGCCAAACGTGTCTTGCATGATGCCGTGCGCCTGTAGAACCGAGACCAGCGCTCGGCCAGTGTGAACGTCGCTGCGTTCGCCGATGAGCGGGCGCGGAAACTTCAGGGCTGGCGTGTAGTTGACGTGGGCGCCGTCGACGTTGAGCTTCCCGCCAGCGCGACCTGCCATCAGAATTGGCATGTCGTAGTGGTTGTGGGTGTTGCCGTCAGCGATGTCGCTGCTCATGTAGAACGTCGTGTTGTCGAGCACGGTTTGGCCATCGGCATCCGTGGATGCGTCCAGCTTGCCGAGCAAGTTGGCGATCTGCTGGATCTCCCACGTGTCGATCTTGGTCAGTGAGGTCAGCTTGCCGGCGTTTTCCTGGTGGTGGGAGGTGCCGTGGTGTGGAGTCGAGCTGCCAATCAAGAATTGATAGTCGTTGTTGCTCGTGCCGTTGCCGAGCATGAACGTGATGCAGCGCGTGATGTCACAGGTGAACGCCAGCGCCATCAGCTCGACGAGAACCTCCGTATGCTTTTGCACGATCGTGGTCGGGGTGACGCCGCGCTCTTGGTTGAGCGCCTCCGACGCTTCGGGGCGCATGGGCTTCTCGCAGACGCGCCCCGTGCCGATGTTGTCGAGCGAATCTTCCACCGCGCGCAAGTTCGTGGCGTACTCGTCGAGCTTGTCCTTGTCGGTCTTGCTCAGCTTGACATTCAGCGACTGAATCTCGCCGAGGACGGCGTTCAGCACGCTCTTTTGCTCGGCTTTGCGCTGCTCGGCTTGCGTGTCGGTCATACCCGCACACTGACAATGGCCGTCGAATTCGAAAACTTGTCTGTGTTCCCGCGTGGTTCCAGCGCCAGCAGAGGCAAGCGCCTTGCCCTACAAGGTCTCGCCTGCCGCCGGCGTCCTGAAGCGGAACGCCTTCGTGCCGACAATGGACACCAAGAAGTCCTTCACGGAGAACGGGCGCGTCGTGCTTCGGTCAGCCTGGTAGGCGGCGGATACGTAGGCATTGGTCATGGCACCAGCGTCGGCATCGCCTTCCAATCGACCTAGCATGTACCGCGACCAATGCCGCGAGGCGCACCAGCTGACCTCATCGCTCGCCGCCAGGGCGTTGACGAGCTCGAGACCGTTCTTGAACGGCACGACCACTTGCTTCGGCGTCGTTCCGCCGACCACGCCGTTTAGCTGAGCGAGGCCTGAAGCGTCGACGGTCTGGCCGTTCTCTTGGGTACGGTAGTGCCCGAGCGGATCGAAGTTTTCGAAGGCAAAACCCCATGGGTCGAACAGGGCGTGGCAGCCAGTGGCGCACTCCTGTTCAGCGTGCTTGGAGAAGCGCTCTCGGGTGGTGGTGCTGGGACTGTCCGGCTCCGGCTTCGGTACATTTGGCGGCGGCGCAGGTACGTCACCACACAGGAGCTGTTTGTAGACGACCAGACCGCGTCGCACCGGTGGAGCGATGCCGTTGGTACGCAAGAACGGTACCTGCATCAACACGCCCAAGCGCTGCGATGGATCGAGCTGAACCTGCGTGAACCCCGAACCATTCGCGGTCAGCCCGTACTCGGGCGCTGTCGAGGCGTTCGCGAAGGTGTACGGAGCCGTGAGCAAGCTCTTGAGCGTACCGTCGCCGGCCACGAACACGGAGGCCACGAAATTTTCCAGCTCTTGGCCCAGCTGCAGCCCGAGGTCGGTACCTGGGTCTAGATCTTCGAGGTTGTCGACGTGCAGCCACTGACGATGAAAGTTGAACAACGCGCGACGCGCCCGGGTGTCGTCTGCCAGCAGCCGCACGGCTTGGGCTTTGAGACCGTCCGCCGTCGCGAGCTGGCCGGCCGCCGCTGCCATTTGCAGCGCGGCGTCCGGCGGAGATTCCCAGAGGAAGTACGAGAGGCGCGAAGCCAATTGGTCGGGCGTCAGCGCGACCAAAGCCGCGTTGTCCTTGTCATGCACGAGCGGCTTATCGGCGATCTCCCAGTGATAGAGCAGATTGGGAGACTGCAGCATGGCCTCGACCGTGTGGGTCACGGCGTCTTGGAAGTTGAAGCCCAGCGTCTTCGCCTTCTGAAACAGCGCGACCAAATCGTCGATTTCGCCTTGGACCAGCGCGCGGCGGTACGCCTTGGCGCCGAAGTCTTGGACCAGCGAGGTAACGCAGGTCTTTTCGGCCGCCGCATCTGCGGGTGCCGTGCAGGGGATCGCCAGCTTTTTGGAGGTGATCGCCGTCGCGGCCAAGGTCTCGGCAGCCGTCATGTAGCCGCGAGCGGTCTCGGTCGCGACGGTACCGGGGGCTTGATAGCCAGCTACGCCCGGCGAGTCGGGTTCGAACGTAGCGCCGGGGTTCGTGGTGTCCCCCAGGAGCTCGGCCATGGTGTTGGAGTATTCACGATGCGTGAGTCGCAAAAGCGGCAGCGTTCCAGCGCCCTCGACGGCGGGAGCACCCGGCACCTTGGGAGGGCTGGCGAAGTCAGAACTGCCCCCGACGGGTCCGGCTCCGCCACCTGCAATACTGTTACTGCCGCCGGTGCTGCCGTTTTGGCCTGAACCGGGGGCCTTTCCGGTGACGTCTGCCGTACATGCGACGCCCAACAGGGCGCCGGCCGCGACGAGACTTGCGAGACTCGAAAACTTGAGTGCTTTTGCGTTCAACATGGGCCCTCTGAACTAGCCGCGCAGCACGGAGAGCTCGCCGCCATAAGCCGCGTGCCCGAAGGATTGGGTGGGAACGCCCAGCGCGTTGGCCAAGGCGATCAGGATGCCGTTGGTGGCTGTGTTGTCCGGCAACTTGATACTGCGGCCGGTGCTGAAGTAACCGCCGGCGTTGCCCGCCATCAAGGCCGGCACATTGTTGAACTCATGCATGCCGTGCCGCATGCTGTTCATGGCCAGCATCACGCCGCGGTCGAGCAGACCGGCCGTCTTCATGCCGCCAATGGCGTAGGCCAGCTGGCTTTGGAACCAGGTGTCGCACTTGTCCTTATCGGCGCCGTTCGCGTGAGCAATGTTGTGAAAGCCGTTGTTGTCGCCGGTGTTGTCACCCGTACCGGCCGCTTTGAAGCCGAGCGTGGTGAAGATCACGTTGGCGTCACCTTGATCACCGAGCTGCAGCACGACCACGCGAGTCGCATCGGCGGCCAGCGCCGCTACCGAGATGTCGATCATCATCTTGGTGGTCGCCTCGAAGGCGTCGGTCGAGCCAGTGTTGACGCCGGTCGGCAAGACCGGGGGTTTGCCGCTCGGGGTCACCATCTGCCGGTCCAGATCGGTCTCGATCGCGCGAATGGACTGTAAATGGGCCTCAATCTTGGCTTTGTCTTCGGTGCCGACCCGCGCCGAGAAGCGATTCAGGTCCGCGATCACGTTGTCGAGGATGCTCTTCTTCATGTCATGCGCGCGCGTGACGGCCGGGTCGGGCATCCCACCGGCGGGGGCGGGGGTGGCGCTGCCGAACACTTGCGTAAACACCTTGTACGGATCGGTGGCTGGCACGACCGCGTCGCCAGCAGCGCGCCACGACAGTCGCGCGGTGCTCTTGATGAAGACGCCGAGGTTCAGGCTTGGTAGACCCGGATAGCCAGCCTTCACCAGGCTGGAACCGATGTGCTGATCAATGGAGGGGCCGCCCGCGACGGTGTTGGAGGTACCGGTTCCAGGCGACTTGAACAGCTCGCCCGTCAACATGCCCGGAAAGCAGGCGTGCCCGGTGTTCTCGGGCGAGACCGAATCGCGGACGAAACGGTAGTTCATGTTGTCGAGCAGGATGAGATCAGACTTGTAAGGTTCCAACGCCGCTTGAAACGGCTTGAACGTCCAGCTGGTGCCTGGGGCGGGCCAGCCGGTCGCGCTGGTTTGGCTCATCCAACCGTTGGTCCAAGCGATGATCAGAGCGGCCTTGGCCGCGGGTACCTGGCCTCGAGCTTCGTGCTCCATTGCCAGCATGGGCAAGACGGCGGGACCGAGCCCCAGGGCTCGCAGCAAGGTGCGACGTGACAAGCGATCAATCTTCGGCATCCGGCCTCCACGAAGTGTGACTCGTAGAGGAACATGGGCGTGGCGAGCGCCAGCTTGTCGGAATTCGTTCTGGCACAAAACTTCGTTTGCCTCGAAGAATGGCCGAGTCAAACAAGCTTTCGCTGCCTCGAGCAAGGATGGTTCCTGTGTGTGCGTGTCGTCTAGAACCGGTCGGTAGCGCCGCCGGGAGGTGGCACGAAGGAAAGTTCCGGCAGCGGGACCACGATGTTGGCCTCCGTTTCGAACAACAGCATCTTGCTGAAGATGGTGACGTCGGCAGGCCAAGTGCAGCGCACCATCACGTACTTTGGCTACGGCTACGTGCGACTTGTCCGCCCAACGGCGGCTGGGACGTTCTTGGTCACTGCAGATACCTTGGTGTTCGAGGGCGACGATCAGGGCGAGGTGCTGACGACCTGGACGATTCCCGGCAAGGGTCAACACGTTTGGAAGGCATTGCGGCTTGCCTCTGGCAACACAGTGATCGCCACGGGTTACAATGCGACGCTGATGGTCTTCGGACCTGATCAGTCCTTGCTAAAGACCATCGGCGGAAAAGGTGGCGAGTTCAGCGCCCTGGATCCGCACTTCTTCGCGGGCTTTCATGTCGGCGCCTTAGATCGCACAACGAGTTCTGCAAGCAGACGCCGGGACTCATTCGCAATACGGTCGTGATGGCGGTGCTGGAGGGCGCCAATCCGCCCAGCTGCAGCAAGACTCGCGTCATGCCGCCTGATGGGCCGGCGTCAACGGCGTGCCAAAAGGCCGCCTTGGCAGCGCGGTTGGCGGAACCGAAGGTGTTATAGGTCCACTGCGCCGACGCTACCTCCCCGATCGAACCCTATCTGATGGTTCCGTTCAATTGAGCTCCGACGACCTATTTCCGTCGCTCGTTGGCGTGCTTCCCTGACCGAAGCGTGAACTCTGCCGTTGCCCGCAGGGCATCCCAGAGTCGGCGAGGGCCCAACGCCGACTGACGCTCGTCGAGCGCGTGGAGCAGGCTGAGGTACACGGTATGCTTGTTCAACGGGGTCGGCCGAGTCTGCCTGGCACTCAGGACGAGTTCCGTCAGGCAGTGCATTGCGGGGTCTGATGCGTCTACCAGGGGCTTCATCTGGGCCTCTGCAGTGGCGGCAGCCTATCGAGTCGGGTGGCTTCGTACTGTAGCCTTTTGCGAGCCTTGTGGAGTCGTGCCCAGACGGTGTTGAGCGGAACCTTCTGCAGCTGTGCGATCTGCACGCCGCTTTGCCCCTCCACTTCGAAGAGCATGAACGCGGCGCGTTGGTCGACGTTCAGCGTTTCGAGCACGCGATTCAGTAACTCCGACTTCTCGCTCGTCTCTAGCTCATTGAGGGGATTCTGGAGGCTCTTTGGGACCCCGTCGAACGGGGCAAGTGTGTCCGCGGCGAAGAAGTATTTCACCCAGGTCAGGCGCCGATAGTCGCGGACCTTTCGCCGCGCGATCTGATACAGCCAACCCGCCGGGTTTTCCCCATCGAAGCTCGCAAGTCTTCGGTGCGCTACGATGAACACGTCTTGGACCAAGTCGTCGCAGTCCGCGTCCCTGGCACCCAATGCGCGGACCCAACGAGCCACGTCGTGGAACCAGCGCTCGTAGAGCTCCTCGAATGAGATCGGAGGTGCACTCGCGTCGTTGGAGGCTTCGCCGTCCGGCGCTGCAGAAGTTGCAGCTCCGCCCAGAGCCGCGCATGCTTGAGGCTTGCTGACGCACACGTCGCCGTGATCATGGCGGGCATGGTGGAAAGCTTGTCGATAAAGCTAAGGCCGCTGCCTGTGAGGGGGCAGCGGTTACTAACGGCGGCCGCGGCGCCGACAGCCGGTTTGATCGTTGCCAGATGATTTCCGCGCCGCTGGGCGACCTTTGGAGAGGGGCCGGTTCGGCCTACCCAGCACTCCGGTGCGGACCCATCGCTGCCGCCAAGGTCATGGCGGGCTTGGAACCGCTGACGACCAGCGTGCCCTCCGGCGGGTGTTCAAAAGAGCGTCCTTGGCTAGCAATCGCCCGAAGCGCAACCGCGCGCGTCGCAGGCGCCGCTTGAGAGTCGACATGGGGAGGCCGGTCACAAGCGCCAGCTCGGTCGCGGTGTGGCGTTCGACTCGGTCGAGCCATACCAACCGGCGCTGCTCGCCCGATAACCGATCGAGTATGTGCGCCACGCGCCCCAGGGCTTCGATACCATCTAGGTCTGGCTGCACGCTCAGTTCGGTGATGTCGTCGAAATCGTTGAAAAGCACGCACGGCTTGCGGCGCCGGCGCCGCAGCTCCCTGGAAATCGTGTGGGTCGTAACCGTGGTGACCCAGCTCTCGATTTGCGCCGTGTTTTGCAGGCTTGGCATCGATCTGAGAATCTGCTCGAAGGCGTCTTGCGCTACGTCTTTCGCCTCCGAATCCGTGCCGAGCCTACGGGCCACGAGCCGCGCCACGCGTGCTGAGAGCTGGACACAGAACTCTTGGCCCGCGTCCGTTCTGCCGAGCTGCATCAACGCGGCGAGCTCACTGCTCGAGGGTTTGTTGCTCACCTACTTTGTCAAGGGTATCGGTCACGCTGATCT
>JBEQSW010000561.1:0-8899 GCA_040348565.1 Myxococcales bacterium
TTCAAGGTCTTGGTGCGGGCGCCCCGCCCGCCGCGCCCGGGTGAGCCCGCGCCGGGCCCGTTCGCGTCGCGTCCGCTGTTGCAATCCGAGAGCTCGGGCTTCGGCTTTCGCCCGGCTTGGTACGTAGAGGCGGAGCTACAGCCGCTGGATCGCCTGCGCGTCGTCCCCGGTATGCGTTTGGATTTCGCGCGCGACTCCGGGCACGCAGATTTCAGCCCGCGCATCAACGCACGCTACGAGCTAGTCAAAGGCGCCGGCGCCGATCCGGGTGCGGGCGTCCCGTTCCAGAGAAAGACGGTGCTCAAAGGCGGCGCGGGCGTGTTCGACCAGCCGCCGGAGTACCAAGAGACCGACGAGGTGTTCGGCACCCCGAACATCAAGTCCAACCGCTCGGTTCACTACTCCATCGGCGTCGAGCAAGAGCTGACGCGGCACATCGAGCTCAGCGTCGAAGGCTTTTACAAGGACCTGACCAACCAGGTCGCGCGCGATCCGAACGCGCTCGGCGGCGGCTACACCTACAACAACCTGGGCACCGGCTCGGTCGAGGGCATCGAAACGCTGCTCAAGTTCAAGCCCGACGAGCGCTTCTTCGGCTGGATTGCCTACACGGTGTCGCGCAGCGTGCGCCGCGACTCGCCCACCAGCGAAGAGTACCTGTTCCAGTACGATCAGACGCACAACCTGATCATGCTCGGCAGCTACCGGCTGGGGCGCGGCTGGGAGTTCGGTGCCCGTTTCCGCATCGTCTCGGGCCCGCTGGACACGCCAGTGGTGGCTCGCCCGTCGCTGCCCGCCATCTACGCCGCCGACGCGGGCACCTACGTGCCGCTGCAGGGCAAGGCTTTTAGCTCGCGCTTGCCGCTGTTTCATCAATTGGATTTGCGGGTGGACAAGCGTTGGCAGTTCAAGGCGTGGGCCCTCTCGGCCTACCTGGACGTGCAGAACGTCTACAACCACCCGGCCGCGGAAAGCTTCGTCTACAACTTCGACTACAGCCGCCGCAGTTATCAGACCGGCATTCCCATCATTCCCAGCATTGGTCTGCGAGGTGAGCTATGAAAACCGCAGCCCTCATGAGCAAACTTGGGCTCTTGGCCCTCGGTGCGGTGGCGTTGGGCTCAGCGGCGTGCGGCCCCCAGTTCGATCCCAGCAACGAGCTCAAGACGTTGCGGGTGCTGGGCGTCAAGAAGGACAAGCCCTACGCGCAGCCTGGCGACACCGTGAACCTGCAGTTGCTGTGGCATGACCCCAAGGGGCGCGCCGATGCCGACATGCAGCGCGCGTTCATCGGCGGCTGCGTCAATCCTCCCGGCGACCTCTACTACGGCTGCTTCGCCCAGTATGGCCAGACCGGCAATCTTCCGGCGATTGGGGTGGGCGATACCTTCCAGGTCACGCTGCCTTCCGACATCATTTCGTCGCGCACGGATTTGGAGCTGGGGCAGACTCGCTACGGCCTGTACATCGTGTTTTTCGCGGTGTGCGCCGGCAAGCTCGACTTCGTCGAGCTCGATCCCAAGGACGCCGGCTCCACCGGCCTGCCGCTGCGCTGCCTGGACGCCGCCGGCAAGCCGCTCGGTTCCGAGGACTTCGTGGTCGGCTACTCATCCATCTATTCGTTCGAAGGCGTCTCCAACGAGAATCCGTCGTTCACGGTCGACGACGCCGGCCAGGGCCAGTACCTGTTGGCGGGGCAAGCGGTAGCGGCCGACTGCGTCGGCAACGCCTGCCAGGGCGCGGCCGCGGTGGAGGTCGACTGCGACGCCACGCCCGAGCGCTGCATCAAAGCGTGCGCGGACGACGGCGACCCGAGCTGTCCGGCCATCGACTTGAAGCCGGCGATCGACAAGAAGATCGAAAAAGACGAAGTCAGCAGCAAGCTGTTCCGCACCACCGTGACCGAGCAGATGTGGGTCAACTACTACGTGGATCGCGGCGGCATCTCGGAAGTGCGGTTGCTGAACGACACCAACAGCGGCTGGAACGAGAAATACCGCGGCCAACTGCGCGCCCCCAAAGATACGGGCCCCATGCAGGTGTGGTCGGTCATCCACGACAATCGCGGCGGCATGGAGTTTTCGCGCGTAACGCTCGGCGTCGTGGAGTAAAACCCGCCGCTCACGATCGCCACGGAGTGGCGGTTTGGTTTGGCTCGGCGCTTTTGGTTTGGCGCGGCGACGCCGAGCCGCCGCCGCTTTCGTCGCAAATAGACGCGAAGCGTTAACGGCGTAGCTCGCTAGAACGGCTGGCCAAGATTTTGCTCACTGCTATCTTGGTAGTATGCGGCAATTGTATCTTTTGATAGCCGCCGCAGCGGCGACGATGGCGATCACGGCATGTGGTGCCTCGGCTCCGGCTCCCGTCAAAGCTCCGCCCCGTGCGGTGGACGTCGAAACCAGGGTCACGCCTGGTCCGCGCCGTCGCGACCTGCCGCCTCCGCTGGTCGCGCCGCCCCCTGCCTACGGCAACAAGATTGTCATGGCGCAGCGCGACACGACGCCCAGCGTGAACTGAACCACGCTGATTCCACCGGTGCGAGAAAAGCCCAAACGCGACGCCTAACGCGAACGTGTCGATTGTCGGCAAGCCTCGCAGCCTCCTGCTCGACCGTCGGCCCCGCAAACCTCGCGCCTCCGGTTTCGTCTGGGCTGCAAGCCCGAGCCGCTCTGGCCCGTCCATTCACGCTGCGGCGGGTCAGTCCTCGATCCTGATGTCAGGTGATATCACCTGATAATCAGGTGATATCACCTGATTCTTGCGTCGAGGATTGGCGTTGCGGGAACTCGAGCTGGGTCTGCGGTGCTGCGCCCGTGACGGCTACGACCGTCAGCCAGCCAGCCAAGGCGCCTCCGTCGTGGCTGCAGTGGCCAGCGGCTTCATGCCATCAGGGGTGCGGTCTCAGCCGCCATCAACGGCCCCTGTGAAAAATCTCGAGCCTACGAGGTGGCGTGGAGCGTACGAGGTGGCCTTTTGCCGCTACAGAAGCTTCTGCGATTCAAGCTGCGGATTGGCAGCCCAAGACGCGCGAAATCCTTGGACGGCTGCTGCGTGGCAGCATCTGCGCTCAGTCGCGGCAGGCGGCGGAGGCGGCTTTGTACTTGTCGTTGCCGTCCTGTAGCTGCATCGCGAACGACTTGAATTTGTCTTTGGCGAAGTAGCCGTCGAAGGCGGCATTGGCTTTCGCCAGCGCGGGGTCGGCCGTGTTCCAGGTGATCTTCTCGTACAGGAACGAGCTCGAGATCATGTCCGCTTGTTTCTCGATGGTTCCCCAGGCTTCGACGTGGGGGGCCTTCTTGTCGGCGGGCAGCTCGTCGAGGCCGATGTTGGGCGTGACCTTGTTCTTGGTTGCGGTCGCGGCCACGACCTTCCACGAGTCAGCGGCGGCGTTGCGCGCTTTGGTGCACACCTCGGCGTCTTTGCAACCCAGGACCAGCGCCAGGCTGGCCATGGTCGGGAACACGAAACGCATCGAATGCAGGGTCATCTTGCACCTCCTAGGCCTAAACGCGCGGGAACCCTAGCTCCATCGGGGCGCGACCCGTGAGTGATGCCGACTAAATGGCCGTTTTGTCGGGTGCCCCAGCTTATGTGGCGGCGGGGCCGATAACGGATTGCAGTACGGCAAGAGATCGGAGACGCTAGACCGGCTTACCGAAGACCCCGATCGGGCAAGATGGTTCAGGTTTCCAAGAATATCCCGCCGTTAGGGCACGGCACCGTCGTCAACGATCGGTACGAGATCCGGCAGAGCCTTGGCAAAGGCGGCATGGGTGAGGTGTTCCTCGCCTATGATCGGAGCACCCAACAGCCCGTCGCGCTGAAGGTGGTTCGCGAGGAATCGCGGATGCCGGGCGACGACGAAGCGCTGCGTCAAGAGCTGTTGCTGGCTCGCTCCGTCAGTCATCCCAACGTTTGCCGCGTGCACGATCTGGCGCCCAGCAACTGGGGTCCCATCCTGGTGATGGAGCACATTGCCGGGCAGACGCTGCACACACACATCCGGCGGCGCAAAGCTCAAGGCGGCTACACCGCCGACGAGTTCCGCAAGATCGCGAGCGAGGCCTCGGCAGGGCTGGCGGCCATTCACGCTCAAGGCTTGGTCCACGGCGACCTGAAGCCGGGCAACGTGATGGTGACCAATGATCGAGCCATCATCTTGGACTTCGGCTTCGCTCAGGAGCGCGCGCGTCTCAGCGCTCGTCGCCCCGGCGCTCCGCCGGACGGCGGCACTCCGAACTACATGGCTCCCGAACGGCTGCGCTCCGGCGGCGCCAGCCCTGAGGACGACATGTACGCGCTCGGCCTCACGCTTTGGGAGATGTGGACCTGCCGCGTGCCGGAGCCCGGCTATCGGCCGCGCGCCAAGCCGATGCGCTCGCAGATCATGTTCGACGTGCCTTCGGGCCTGTCGGTCGACGAGGTGAAGCAGATTTTCCGCTGCCTGGGCGACGACCCGAGCTCGCGGCCGAGCGCTCGGCACCTGCGTTTCTTCAATCCCAGCTCGCTCACCACGAGCCAGGTGCAGATACCGCGCGAGCGCATCAACCCCGGGGCGCCCCCCGGACGCTCGGCGAGCGAAGCGTTCGTGCCCGGCGGTCAGTCGCTGCTCGTCACGTACTGCACCAACGCGCCGGACGCGGCCGGCATGATGTTCTCGCTCGAGAAACCGATGATGACCATCGGGCGTCGCGCTGGCCAAGACATCGTGATGCCGGAGGCCACCGTCTCGGGTGCGCACGCCGTGTTGCGTTGCCAAAACGGCTCGTGGACGATCGAAGACGTGGGCAGCACCAACGGCACCTACGCCGACCACAGCTACGAGCGCAAAAAGACGGTCGCGGTGCTACACGGCGCGGAGCTCCAGCTCGGGGAGTCGCGCGTAAAGTTGGTCAGCTTTCAAGACCGCTCGCCGCAACACGAGCGTGCGCGCGCCTACTTACTGCGGCGCGACGGCCTGACCGGGTTGTTTCAGCGCGACGAGATGGTGCGCGCCATCGAGGACGAGCGGGCCTACGCCGAGTGGGCGAACGCGCCGTTGGCCATCGCGCGCTATCACATCCGCGGGCCCAACCGACACGTCAGCGAACGGCCGACGATTTTGGAGATGCTGGCGCTTCGCCGCGCGGCCCAGCGCGTACTGGAGCTGACCGAGATGCTCTTGCTCAGCCTGGTCCCGGCGACCGCAGGTCGCACGGGGCCGCTCAAGTTCGCGGTCGCCATGACGGGGCCAAGCTTGGATGAGGCGCGCAACGTGGTGGAGCAGGTGGTTTCACAGGTTCAGGGCCTGATGCCCGAAGCCTTGGATCTGGCGGCCACGCTGGTGCGGGCCGAGCCTGGGCAAAACGTCCACGCTCTGCTGGATGACTGAGTCCAGCCGCTGGCGAGCACGCCGGATTTAATCCCATGGCCGGACCGCCGTCTCGCTCCTCGTTTCCCTCGGTGCCCGGTGAGCCGCGCGTGCGCCGCCTGGGCGTCGGCTCGAGCAGCGGCGGTGACCGCCCGCTGCGTGCGCAGGTGATCGTAGCGCTGGTGTGCGCGGCGATGTTGATCGCGGTGCCGCTCTACTTGTGGCGCAAGCCTTCCACCCGCACGACTCCGGGCCAACCGGTGGCCAGCGGTTCTTCCAGCGCCGGCCCGCTGGCGTTGCCGAAGGCGCCGGCGGCTGCGGCCGCCTCCGCAGCGCCACCACCTCGGCTCACCCTGGGCGCGGTACAGAAGGTGCGATGCGGAGCGACCCCTTCTGCCACGCAGAACGAGGGCACGCTGTGCGACACGCTCGGCCCGTTCGAGGAAGCGCTGAAAAAGGCGGTGTTGACGAGCGAAGACTGCGCGCCCAAGGCCAAGGGCAAAGGCTCGATCAACTACGTCCTCACCGTCGATTTTGCGCACAAAAAATTGCACGTGTTTCCCGGCGCCAGCGGCGAGTGGCGCGGCAAAGTGGCGCGGCGTGCGACCACGTGCGTGAACAACGCGGTGAAGATCGCCGATTGGAACGTGCCGCACCAGTACCGCTACTACGCCATCGCGGTGCTCGCGACCTACGCTGGCCCCCCCGGCAGCGACATTCCGCCCGCCGCCAGCGGCACGCCCGCCACGCCAGGCGCACCGGCGGTGCCGGCAGGACCGACGCTCCCTACGTTCGAGTAACGGCCGTTACGCCGTCTTGATGCTGTCGAGCAGCTTGTAGAAGTCGGGCTTGGCTTGCTTGACGGTTTTGCTGGGGCCGGTGAGCTTGAAGAAGTACGCGCCCGAAGGCGTCTCGACGATGCCGCCGACGAGGCCGAAGTTTTCCTTCGGCTTGCCGCCGCCCATGCCCATGCCGCCGGAAAACGTGCCTGATTCGAGCTCGACGGTGTGCTGGCGTAAGCCGTTGGCTTCGCGATCGGCGCGTTTGACGTCGCTGGGCTTCACCTCCCCGAATTGTTTTACCCAACGGTCGACGTTGGCGTCGATGCTGCCGCCCTGACCGGGCCCGAAGTAAAACACGGTAAGCTCTCCGTCTTCGGCGTCGCCGCCGGCGCGCGGCACGACGTAGCTGGCTTTGCGCATCGGGTTCGACGGTGGCACGCGCTTGAAAGCGGGTGGATCGACCCAAGTGATGTGCAGCGGCTCTTGCTGCATGGAAGCGGCAGGAGCGGGCGTGGGCAGGAGTGGAGCCGCCGCCGCGCTGGGTGCGGGCAGGAAAGGCGACGCCGGTTGCGCGCTCGGCTCGGGCGCCTTCTTTTCACATGCAGCGGCGCTGAGCAGGAGCAGGGCACAGAGCCCGCGGGCGCGCGTGCGGGAGCCGAAACACTGAGCGATACGGGATACGCGAAATGCAGCCATGAGCCGGAAAACAGGCTTCTAGCATGCCCGCGGCGAGCATGATAGGAGCCGCAAAGATGCCTCAAGTGGCCGCCACGTTGCTCGACTGGGGCGCCTTCGCGGGAGCGGTGTTGGCGTTGATGACCGTCGACTATTTGGTCTTCGGGCGCACGCCGCACATGTCGTTTCGCGTCGCGGTCATGCGCAGCTTGCTCTGCGTCGCGGTGGGCATCGGCTTCGCCGGCTTCGTCTACTCGCGCATGGGCACGAACGCTTCGCTGCAGTACCTCACCGCCTACGTGGTCGAAGAGTCGCTGTCGGTCGACAACTTGTTCGTGTTCTTGGTGCTGTTCAACTATTTCGGCCTCACCGAGAGCCGCCAGCAGCGGGTGCTGTTCTGGGGCATCGCCGGCGCCGTCGTCATGCGCGGCGTGTTCATCGGCGCGGGCGCCGAGCTGCTGCACCGCTTTCATTGGATGATGTACGTGTTCGGCGCGTTCCTCATCTACACCGGCGGAAAGCTGTTGTTCCGGGGCGAAGAAGAGAACAACCCCGAAGACAATCCGGCGCTCAAGCTGGCGCGCCGGTACATCCGCACCACCAGCGACTACCACGGTGATCACTTCTGGGTGATGCAGGACGGCAAGCGTTTTGCGACGCCGCTGTTTCTGGTGCTTATCGTGATCGAGCTGACCGACGTGATCTTCGCGGTCGATTCGGTGCCGGCGGTGCTGGCCATCTCGCACGACACGTACGTGGTCTACGCTTCGAACATCATGGCCATTTTGGGGCTGCGCGCGCTGTATTTCGTGCTGGCCGGCATGATGGGACGCTTCCACTATCTGGGCACCGGCCTGGCTTTAATCCTGCTTTTCATCGGCTTCAAAATGGTGACGGCGAAGTTCTTTCACCTGCCGACTTGGGCCTCGTTGGGTGTCATCATGGGCATCCTTTCCGGGGCCATCGGCTTGTCTCTCCTTCGCCCCCAACACGCCGGCGCGCCTCCCGAACCTTGATCGCTTCATGAACCCACTCCACGAACGCCGTAGCGGCATCCTGCTCCACCCGACTTCGCTCCCCGGGCCGCATGGCCACGGTGATTTGGGGACGCCGGCCCACGAATTTTTGCGCTTCTTGGCGCGCGCCGGTCAAAGCCTTTGGCAAATGCTGCCGGTCGTGCCGCCGGGCGGTGGTGACTCACCCTACGACAGCCCGTCTTCGTTCGCCGGCAGCCCCGAGCTGGTGAACCTGGGGTACTTGGTGGAGGACGGGTTGCTGGACCCGGCCGATTTATCGGCTCCGGCGCGGCTGCGTGACTGCCAGCGTGCGCGCTACGGCGCGGCCAAGCGTTTTCGCGCCCGACGCTTGCGCAAGGCATTCCAGCGTTTTCAAGCCGGCGTGGGGCGCCACGGCCTGGAAGAGCTGCGCGAGCGCGAGCGCTTTTGGCTGCCTGACTACACGCTGTTCGCGGCGCTGAAGACCGCGCAACAGGGCAAGCCTTGGTTTCACTGGCCGGCCGAGCTGCGGCGTCGCGAGCCGGCTGCGCTCGAGGCCGCGCGCGACCACCTCGCCCACGAGATCGCCTACCACGAGTTCGTGCAGCTGCTGTTCGATCGGCAATGGCAACGGCTGCGCGGTCACGCCCGGCACTTGGGCGTGCTCTTGCTGGGCGACATTCCGATGTTCGTGGCCCATGACGGCGCGGACGTCTGGCAGCACCAAAGCTTGTTCTTGCTGGACGACGAGGGTGAGCGGCGCGGCGTCGCCGGGGTACCTCCCGACTACTTCAGCGCCGACGGCCAACGCTGGGGCAATCCGCTGTACGACTGGAACCGCCTGCGCGAAACCGGCTACGGCTGGTGGATCGAGCGGCTGCGCAGCAATTTGCGGCGCTTCGACGCCATTCGGCTGGATCACTTCATCGGCTTCCACCGCTACTGGGAGATCCCGACGCGCTCGCCCAGCGCACGCGAGGGGCGCTTCGTTGGCGTGCCAGGCCACGACTTTTTCAGCCACGCTCGCCAAGCCCTGGGAGAGTTGCCGTTCATCGCCGAAGATCTCGGCATCGTGACACCCGAGGTAGAGGCGCTGC